>DASWYX010000155.1:0-14426 GCA_036404755.1 Pseudoduganella sp. | reverse complement strand
GGTGTAGCCGCAGCCATAGCCATCGTTCGGCAGGATCCAGCCGCCCGGCATATCGTGCTCACGGTATTTGCGCGCCACGCTCTCGATCACGTCGGGCGTTTTGCCGGAAGCGCCGTCGCTCCAGCCCTTCGGCACGGTGCCCGGCTTCCTGGCGTTATCGCCCTCGTTGTAGCAATCGGCGTCGCCATATTCCAGCGCCCAGCGCGGCAATAGGCGCGCGCGGCCAGTCCACTCGGTGTAGCGGGCCAGCACATCGCGCACGTCCCTGCCGACAAAATAATAGGCATCGAAGCGGTTCTCGGCGTGCTGCAGCGACACCTGCGTGCTGTCGCGCAAATCATAGCTGCCGTCGGACCAGGTATTGCGCAGCATGCCCCAGCCGCGCGAACTCATAAGGAAAGGCGCGGGGCTGGGCCGGTCGCCCTCTTCCCAGCCGCCGGAATACGACACGTCCAGCTGCCGGCCCTTGAATTCAAAGCGCCCATTCTGCTGGCCGCCGCCGAAGAAGCGCTCGGACTTGTCGCTGGAGAGCACCTGCACGCTCTGCTTCTCCGCCAGCTCCAGCGGCTGCACCTCGCGCCACAGCGGCTCGGTTTCGCCGGCGCGGTACAGCGTAAAACGCAAGGGCTTGCGGTCGATACGCAAGCTCAGCGCCGCAGTCTGGATCAGAATATGGTCAGGCTGTTCGCGCACGCTATGCTGAACATCTGGAGCCGCTTCACCGACGACGATGGACGCAGCCTTGTCGCCCGCGCCCGTGAAGTCCTTGCCCGACGCAGCCCAGATGCGCAGCACATCGGCGCGCGGCAGGCTGACGCGGACGTGCGCGCCCGTGTCGGTGACCAGTTCCCATTGCTGCGCGGCGCCGGCGCTGATTGTGCGCAGGTTGCCGACGGGAGCGGCGTGGGCGGCGAAGGCGGCCATCAGCAGGAGGGTGGCGGAACGAAGTTTCATAATGTTTTCGAAAGATTCACGGTTTCGGCATTCGTACTTTAGGAACGAAAATCCTGATCGTCAATAAAAAGAAAGGAACTGGCGCAAAATATCCGTCGATTTCTTTCGTTTAGCGAAAATGCTGCGCCGCAAACTTTCGATAACGTGGCCACGAAGCCACAGGACGCGAAGAAACACGGCAAGGCGGGGCCAACTTATCTTTCGTTTATCTTTCGTATTTGACTTTTCGAAAATTTCTATCTAAGCTTTCTGAAACTTTCACTTTCCTTTCTTTTCGATGAATACTCTCCTGCACCGCGATCCCCAGGCCTGGCGCGACATCGGCGGCCTTGATACTGCTGAAGAAATCGCCCAGCAGCCCGCCCTGTGGCGCGAACTGGCCTTGCGCCTGGCCGACGCGCAGCCTGCGCTGGCGGCCTTCCTTGGCGACCGCCTGAACCAGCCGTCGCAGCGCGTGATCCTGACCGGCGCGGGCAGCTCCGCGTACGTGGGCGAGATCGTGGCGGACGAATTGAATGCCGCATGGCCGGCACAGGTGCGCGCCGTGGCGACCACCAGCCTGCTCACGCATCCGGAGCTGTATCTGGACGCGGATGCGCCAACGCTGCTGGTATCGTTCGCGCGCAGCGGCAGCAGCCCGGAAAGCCTGGCGGCGGTGGACCTGGTGCGCAGCACCGTGCGCGATGCGCGCTTCCTGAACATTACCTGCAACGCCAATGGCCAGCTGGCACAGCGGGGCGCGGGTGATGCCACCGTCTTCAATCTGATGATGCCGGCCGCCAGCTGCGACCGCGGCTTCGCGATGACGAGCAGCTTCACCTGCATGCTGCTGGCGGCGTTGTCCGTGCTGGGCAAGGACGATTACGCGGAACGCCTGCCGCAGCTGGCGGAACTGGCGGAACAGGGCCTGCAACAGTGGGCGGCGCCCGTTGCGGCGCTGGCCGCGCAGCCGGTGCAGCGCGTGGTCTACCTGGGCAGCGGTCCGCTGGAAGCGCTTGCCAAGGAAGCGGCGCTGAAGATTCTGGAACTGACGGGCGGCCGCGTGCTGGCGATGTCCAATACGGCGCTCGGTTTCCGCCACGGCCCGAAGTCCGCCCTGAACGGCGACGCGCTGGTGATCCTTTTCCGCAGCAGCAAGGCGCTGGCGCGCCAGTACGAAAAAGACCTGCTGCAGGAGCTGCAACGCGAGCAGGTGGCCGGGCGCTGCGTGACCGTGGGCCGCGAAGCCGATATCGGCATAGCCGCTCCCGCCTGGGCCGACGCCTGGCTGGCGCCACTCTGGCTGCTGGTGGCGCAACAATATGCACTGCACCAGTCGGCAGCGCTGCGGCTGCGTCCCGATAATCCTTTTGCCGACGGCACGGTGAACCGTGTCGTGCAGGGCGTGACCATCTACCGCCATGACGAATTCTGAACAACGCGGCTACCACGGCATCGATATCGGCGGGACCAAGATCGAACTGGTGGCTTATGACGCGGCGTTTGCCGAGGTCCATCGCGAACGCATCGCCACGCCGACCGAGGACTTCGACGCCTTCGTGCAGGCCATCGTGGATCTCGTAGCGCGCGGCGATGCGGCGCTCGGATTTCCTGCTGCCGTCGGCATCGGCCTGCCCGGCATTATCGACATCGCCACCGGGCGCCAGATCAGTTCCAACGTGCCGGCCCTGAACGGCCGCCAGGTGGCGGACTCGCTGCAGCAGGCGCTTGGCCGTACGGTCGCCATCGGCAATGACTGCCAGTGCTTTGCGCTGTCGGAAGCCCAGGGCGGCGCGGCGGACGGGCTGCCGACCATGTTCGGCGCCATCATCGGTACTGGTGCAGGCGGCGGCTATTGCGTCGACGGACGTCTGCAGCGCGGTCTGAATGCCGTCGCCGGCGAATGGGGGCACTGGACAGTTCCTGCGCCCCTGCTGGCCTTGCACGGCTTGCCGGTATACGACTGCCCCTGCGGCAAGCAGGGCTGCCTGGAACGCTATGTGTCCGGACCGGGCATGAGCAGGCTGCATGTGCATCTCGGCGGGGACGGCGCAGAGCCGGCTGCGATCGTGGCGCAAGCCAGCGTGGGCGATGCGGTTGCCGAGCGCACGCTGGCTGTGCATCTGGACCTGCTGGCGCATGCGGTGGCGGGACTGGTGCTGTCTTACGATCCGCACGCAATTGTGCTGGGAGGCGGGCTGTCCAATCTGGCGCATTTGTATGAGCGCCTGCCGGAGGCCGTGCGGCGGCATCTGTTCCAGGGCGTGCATGTGCCGCCGATTTTGCCGCCGCGCTTCGGCGATGCCGGGGGCGCACGCGGCGCGGCACTCCTCGCACGCCAGTTGGCCGATCAGGCACGGCGGGCCCCGAAGGGGCTGTAGGGCGGATCATTGATCCGCCGCGAACGACCACGAACCCAAAACGAAACCCGATGACCGACGTCCTCTCCCCCATCCAGCAAATCGTGAAAGCCCACCGCCGTGGCGAAACCGTTGGCCTGTACAGCGTCTGCTGCAGCCACCCCATCGTGCTGCGCGCCGCGATGAAAGTAGCGGCAGCCTACGACACGCTGCTGCTGGTGGAAGCCACTTCCAACCAGGTCGACCAGTTCGGCGGCTACACCGGCATGACGCCGCCGCAGTTCCGCGACTACGTGCAGCAGCTGGCGCGCGAGCAAGGCTTCCCCACTGAAAAGCTGGTACTGGGCGGCGACCACCTCGGCCCCAACGCCTGGCAGAAGAAGGATGCGGCCACCGCGATGGCGAACGCCGAAACCCTGATCGCCGCCTATGCCGGCGCAGGGTTCCACAAGATCCACCTCGACTGCAGCATGCGCTGCGCCGACGATCCGCCGCGCCTGAGCGACGAAACGGTTGCCGAGCGTTCCGCGCGCCTGTGCGCCGTGGCCGAGCAATCCGCCGCCGCGGCAGGCCTGCCGCCGCCGGTTTACGTGATCGGCACCGAAGTGCCCGTGCCGGGCGGTGAAGCGGCGCTGGCCGATGCGGGCGCGCCCACCGCGCCCTCGGCCGCCGCGCAAACGCTGGACGTGCACCGCCGCGCCTTCGCTGCCGCCGGCCTGCGCGATGCCTGGCAGCGCGTGATCGCCATGGTGGTGCAGCCAGGCGTGGACTTCGACGCCAGCCATATCCAGCATTACGACGCAGAACAGGCGGCAGAACTTTCCGCCTTCGTCGCCAGCCAGCCCGGCCTGGTGTTCGAAGCCCATTCCACGGATTACCAGCGCGAGTCCGGCCTGCACGCCATGGTGCGCGACCACTTCGCCATCCTCAAGGTCGGCCCCGCGGCAACGTTTGCGCTGCGCGAAGGCTTGCTGGCCCTGTGCCAAGTCGAAGACGAACTGTTGCCCGAGGCGGAGCGTTCGCAGCTGATGCGCGTGCTCGATGACGTCATGCTGGCCAAGCCCCAGCACTGGCTGGCGCACTACGCCGGCACCAGCGAAGAGCAGCGCGTGATGCGCCGCTATGGCCTCAGCGACCGTTGCCGCTACTACTGGGGCGAGCCGGAAGTTGCGGCCGCCGTGCAGCGCCTGTTCGCCAATCTCGATGCGCGCGAAATTCCGCTGCCGCTCCTGAGCCAGCATTTGCCGGAGCAGTATCTGGACGTGCTGCAGGGCCAGCTCGGCACGGGCGCGCAGGAACTGCTTGAGCACAAGATCGGGCGCGTGCTGGCGCAATATGCGCGGGCCTGCAACCGCAATGCCGCCTCCCTCGCGGAGCCCGCCATCTGTTAAGCTCAACGTTTTTACAGTTGATCGAAACGCCACCATGCGAAATACCAGCCAACGCCGCGAATCCATCCTGCAAGTGCTCGTGCACCAGAACGCCGTCCAGGTGAATGACCTGGTCGACCAGTTCGGCGTATCCGCAGTCACGATCCGCAGCGACTTGAGCGCGCTGGAATCGCAAGGCCTGGTCACGCGCAGCCACGGCGGCGCCATCCTGACGCGTACGCCGCCCACCGAGCACACAATGCGCCAGAAGGATTCGATCAACCAGCAGCAGAAGGAACGCATCGGCGCGATGGCTGCGCGCCTGGTGCAGCCGGGCGACAACATCATCATCGACTCCGGCACCACCACGATCTCGCTGGCGCGCCACCTGCGCGACGCCAGCGATGTGACGGTGATGACCAATGGCCTGAACATCGCCTGGGAGCTGGCCGATGCGCCGGGCGTGGACCTGATCCTCACGGGCGGCCTGCTGCGCAAGCAATCGCTGTCCATCCAGGGCAGCCAGGCGGAGTCCAGCCTCGCGGCCTACAACTTCGACAAACTCTTCCTCGGCGTGGACGGCCTGGACCTGCAATTCGGCGTGACCACCCACCATGAGGCGGAGGCAAGCCTGAACCACAAGATGGTCGAGCGTGCGAAGAAAATCATCGTCCTCACGGACGCCACTAAATTCGGCCGCGTCAGCCTGCACCGCATCGTGCAGCTGGAGCGGGTCCATACCGTCATCACCGACGCCAGCATCAGCCAGGAATACCGCGAGGGCCTGCAGCGGCTGGGCATCGAATTAATCATTGCGGACTAGAGCGTGTTAAGCGGCAGAATCCTCACTCCCGGCGGCTGGGTCACAGGCAGCATCGACTTTGACCAGCGCATACGACGGATCACTCCCGGTTCCGCCGACGGCAATCTGACCATCCTGCCCGGCTTCGTCGACCTGCACGTGCATGGCGCGGGTGGCGTGGACATCATGCGCGGCGGCGATGCCGGCGCCACCGTCGCGCGCGAGCACGCCAGGTACGGCACCACTTCCCTGCTCGGCACGACGATGACGGCTCACCTGCCCGACATCCGCCGTGCGCTGTCCGGCCTGGCCGGCGTTGTGGCCGCGCGGCCGTCGCGCGGCGCGCGCATGCTGGGCGTGCACCTGGAGGGTCCCTTCATCAGCATCCACCGCCTGGGCGCCCAGCCGCCGGACGTGATGCCGGCCACGCTGGAACTGGTGCAGGAACTGGACGCCATCGCACCAATCCGCGTGCTGACCATGGCGCCCGAAGTGGACGGCCACCTGGCCCTGATCCCGCAACTGGCGGCGATGGGCATACGGGTACAGGTCGGCCATTCGGCGGGCGATTACGAGACGGGCGTGCAAGCGCTGCGCGCAGGCGCCGCCGGCTTCACGCACCTGTTCAACGGCATGACCGGCATGGACCATTACAAGCCCGGCATCGTCGATGCGGCGCTGGCCCATGCCGAATACGCCGAAATCATTCCCGACCTGCAGCACGTGCATCCGGGCGCGATCCGCGCCGCCCTGCGCGCCATCCCGCGCGCCTATGGCATCACGGACGCCACCGCCGCCACCGGGATGCCGGATGGCGAATATGGACTCGGCTCGCAGCGCGTGTACAAGTGCATGGGCTGCGTGCGACTTGCCACCGGCTCGCTGGCCGGCAGCGTGCTGACGATGGACCAGGCGCTGCGCAATTTCGTCGGCATGGGGCTGGACCTGGCCGATGCCTCGAACCGTTTATCGCTGTACCCGGCCGATTATCTCGGCGAAACGGAGCGCGGACGCCTCGTGCCCGGCGCCTGGGCCGATATCGTCGTGCTGGACCAGGATCTGAAACCTGTCGCCGTTTTTGTCGAAGGCGAAGCCATTCTTTAAAGGAGTGCTCATGCACGCTGCCACTTTGTCCGGCGCCGCCGGTGCGCCAGCCTGGCCAATGCGCTATCTGTTGTTCATTGCCGGCATGGGCGGGCTGCTGTACGGGATCGATGTCGGCATCATCGCCGGCGCGCTGCCTTATCTGGAAGCGACGGCGTCGCAAGCCTGGCGCCTGAGCGCGCAGCAATTGAGCTTTATCGTGGCGGCGGTGCTGCTGGGGTCCGTGCTGTCGTCGCTGTTCGCGGGCGCGGTGGCGGACGCGATCGGCCGGCGCTGGGCGATGGTGCTGTCCGGCGCGCTGTTCACGCTGAGCATCCCGATCATTGCGCTGGCCGACGGCTATGTGCCGCTGCTGCTGGGGCGACTGCTGCAGGGCGTGTCCGGCGGCCTGATTGGCGTGGTGGTGCCTCTGTACCTGGCCGAGTGCCTGCGTGCGGACCAGCGTGGACGCGGCGCGGCCCTGTTCCAGCTGCTGCTGACGAACGGTCTCGTGGCGGCAGCGGTGATCGGGCTGCTCCAGGCGCGCAATGTGGACAGCGCAACGGTGGCGGCGCAGGCGCTGTCCGAAGCGGCCCGCGCGGATGCGCTGTTCGCGGCGCGCGACCATGCATGGCGCAGCATTTTCTGGATGTGCCTCACGCCGGGGCTGGTGTTCACCTTCGGCAGCCTGCTGCTGGCGGAGTCGCCGCGCTGGCTGGTGCGCCGCGGCCGCCACGATGCGGCGCGCCAGGCCCTGCTGCGTACGCGCGCTGCCGTTGAAGCCGATGCCGAGTTGCGCGACATGCAGGCCGCCGCGGCAGCGCTGCCCTCGCGCGGCGCCTCGCCCAGCGCCGGGACGAGCACGTCCGGTACCGCGTTGGCCGACCCGCTCTTCAGCCGCCGCTACATCTATCCCTTCCTGCTCGCCTGCCTGGTGCTGGCGTGCACGCAGGCGACCGGCATCAACTCCGTGCTGGCCTACGTGGTGAATATCCTGAATCAGGCCGGCCTGCCCGGCGCCACGGCCAATATGGCGGACGTGGGCCTGAAAGTGCTGAATGCCGTGATGACGATCGCCGCCGTCGCACTGGTGGACCGCAAGGGTCGCAAGTTCCTGCTGATGCTGGGCAGCGGTGGCATCGTGATCGCCCTGCTGGCGGCGGGCCTGCTGTTCAACAGCGCCGAGGGCGGCCAGCGCGATGTGCGCGGCCAGGTCGCCGCGCTGGCCAAGGGCGACAGCATCACGCTGCGCCTCGACGCGGAAACGCTGCAGCTGCTGGGCGGCCAGCCCGGCGGTGCGCCGCAGCAGCTGACGATCGCCTACAGCTACGGTCCTTTCGCCAATGTCGCCACGCGCCGCAGCGACGACCCGGGCGCGCCCGTGCTCACCTTGAGCCGCGCCGACGCCGTGCAGGAAGACAGCGTGATCGGCGCCTTCTTCCGCAAGCTGCACCTGAATCCCTTCGCCGATCCGGCGCAAGGCCGCACGGCTCCGCTGCATATCGAACGCGCGCAGCTGGGCGCGGTGCCGCCGGCATCGCACGGCTGGCAGGTCGCCGCCGCCATCTGTCTCTTCGTCGCCAGCTTCGCGGTGGGGCCGGGCGTATGCGTGTGGCTTGCCCTGTCCGAGCTGATGCCAACCCGCATCCGCTCCAACGGCATGAGCATCGCCCTGCTGGTCAACCAGTTCGTATCGACGGTGATTGCGGCCGTCTTCCTGCCGACCGTCGGCCAGCACGGCTACGCCGCGATGTTCTTCTTCTGGGCCGGCTGCACGGTGATCTACTTCCTCACCGCCGCCTTCCTGCTGCCGGAAACAAAGGGGAAAACGCTGGAAGAAATCGAAGCGCACTTCCGCCGCTAAGGGCGGAAGCGCGCGAGCGGATTACTGCTTGCCGTAGTTGGCGGAACGCGGTCCGTACAGCATGCCGTTCGGCGTGCCGGCGGACAGCAGGCGGTTGCTGGCAAGGCCTGCGATCGGGAAGGAAGAATCCGTGGTGCTGTGGATGATCTGCTTGATCGCCGCCGCAACCAGCGCCGCGACCAGGCCGCCCTGGTTGTTGCCGCTCTCCGCGCTGGACGCCGTGGCTTCACCGGTCCAGAGCAAGGCTCCGGTCTTCAGGTCCACCAGTTTTGCGTTGGCGGAGACGACCACCGTGCTGTTCAGCACCGTATAGGTCGCACCGTATTTGGTGACCGTTACGTACAGGCCCGCATCGGCGCCGAAGATCTCACGCAGCTTTTTCACGTCCACGTTGTGAATGTCCGCGGCGGTCGTCAAACCGTTCTGCTTGAAGGTCTCGTCGACCAGCGCAACCGGCAGCACGTAATAGCCCGATTCGGCCAGCGGCAGGCTCATTTGCGACAGCATGCCGTAGGTCGCGTTCACCTCGGGCGATTCATTCAGCGGCGGCAGCACCACGATGGAGCGGGGTTGGCTCGCCTTGAATGCGGTGTAATCGTAAGGCGTCTTTTGCGTTGCGCATCCCACCGTCAGCACCAGCGGCAGCAAGCACGCGGCCAGTTTCATCGTCTTTTTCAGCATCTCAGTTCGCGGCCTTCTTCGTATTTTTCAGCAGGAAGTCCATGTAGGCCGTGGACTCGGGGAAGAGCTTCTTCTCGTTCTCGAATTGCGCGACCATCAGGTCCGGCTTGCCGACCATCGAATACAGCAGCCCCAGATGGGCGTGGTAGCCCGGCGGCGGCGACTTGCCTTGCGAGGCGATCTTCTGCAAGTCCTTCTCCAGCACGTCGATTTGCTCGTTCGGGCTCTGGCCCTTGAAGTGCTGGTAGACCTGCGGCTGGTAGCTCTCCCACTGGTACAGCGTGGGCGGGGCGCCGCAGCCGGTCAGCGTCAGTGCGGCGGCCAGCGCCGTGGCAAACACGAGCTTCATTGGCGCGCCTCGCGCACGGAGAAGGCGCCCGACTCCAGGCCCGCGACCAGGCGCTCCACAGCTTCGCGCATGGCGAGGTCCAGCACCTTGCCGTTCAGGGTTGCGTCATAGCTGGCGGTGCCGCCAAAGCCCAGCACCTCGCGGTTGGACAAGCTGTACTCGCCCGCGCCGGCCGCCGAATACACGACTTCCGAAGTGGCGATGTTGACGACATTGAGCGTGATCTTGGCATACGCCACCTGGGTCTTGCCGCGGCCGACGATGCCGAACAGCTGGTGGTCGCCCACCTCCTTGCGGCCGAACTCCGTCACGTCGCCGGTGACGACAAAGTCGGCGCCCTTGATCTTCTGTTCCTGCTTCTTGAAGCCCGCTTCCTGCTTCAGTTCCGCCATATTGTCGCGGTCCAGCACATTGAAGCGGTTGGTCTGCTGCAGGTGCGAGATCAGGATGGTCTTGGCCTGGCCGCCCAGGCGGTCCACGCCGTCGGAGAACACGCCGCGCATGAAGCTGGAACGGTTATCGAATTTGCCGACGGAGATCAGCGTGCGCGGGCCGGCGTATGGGCGTGCGGCGCTGGCCACGGTCTGCACCTGCAGCGCCTGCGAACTTTCAGTCGCGCAGCCTGCCAGTGCAGCGGTGGCGGCAAGCGCCAGGATCATTGTTTTCATTTGTGCCCCTAAGTGGTGAAGGTGCACAAATTATATGATGCCTTAGCGCAATATTACAAATTATGATACTAAATTTGGCAAATCAGCCGCGGTTGCCGAACAGGCTGTCGAGGGCGCCGCGGCTGTCGGGGATTGCGCCGTTGGGGGTGAGGCGGTCGACCACCTGCGGCAGCAGCTGCGCCAGCTGGGCGGCGACCTGCTGCGGGTCGAGGCCGATGCTGGCGGCGATCGCTTGCAGGCGCTCGCTGCCGAGCACGGCCTGCAGTTGTTCGGCGCTGATCGGCAGGTTCTCGCCCGTGCCGACCCAGGACTGGACCAGGTGGCCAAGGCCGCCCTGCTGGAACGCTTCCACCAGGCCTTGCAGGCCGCCCGTTTGCGGATTGGTCAACATGCCGCCCAGCGCTTCATACACGCCCTGGTTGCCCTCACCGGAAAGCTGGCCGAGCACCTGGCCGGCCAGCGTATCGAAGATGCCCATGGTTTTCTCCTATTTCAGCAGACCGAAAACTTTGCCGATCGCCTTGCTGCCGTAGGACAGCGGGTCGCGGCGGATATTCTTTTCTTCTTCAGCGATCATCAGGTACAGGCCATCCAGCGCGCGCTGGGTGACGTAGCCTTCTACCGTGGCGCTGTCGCCGGTGGCCAGACCGAGCTTGCCGGCCTGCCCCATCGCGGCATTGAACTGGCCGGACAGCTTGGAGCGGTCCGTCACGCCTTTCACGATGGGGAGGAACTTGACGGACAGCGGCGCGGCGGTCTTCTCCTTGAAGAAGTCCGTTACCGAAGTATCGCCGCCGGTGAGGATGCGCTTGGCGTCTTCCACCGTCATCGATTTGACGGCGTTCACCAGCAGCGGCTTGGCCAGGGGGACGGCCTGTTCGGCCGCGCGGTTCATCGCGACCTCCAGTTCGTCGAGCTGCTGGCCGCGGCCGGTCATGGCGATCAGGGGACGCGCCTGTTCCAGGATCCTGGGCAGGCGGATGCGGACCTGTTCATTGTTCAGGAAGCCGCCTTCGACGCCCAGCCTGGCGACGGCGGCGGCGGACCCGGTTTCCAGGGCGGCTTTCAGGCCGCCACTGGCTTCCTTGTTGCTAAGGGCTGCCAGGGGATCGGCGGCGAAGGCGCTCGCTGCCAGGAGCAGCGTAGCGCCGAATACAACGGCTTTCATCGTGACCTCTGCGGCGGCGAAAGCACTATCTTACTCCCCCGCCGCCGCGTCGCCCCGGCCGAGTTGTCAGAACTTGTAACTCAGGCCAGCGACGAAGGATCGGCCCGAATGCACGTACAGCAGCGTATCGTTGCGCTGCGAATCGCGCCCATAGCGCAGCGGCGCATCGGTCAGGTTCTGCCCCTCCAGGCTGACGCGCAACTGCGGCGTGATGTTGTAGGAGACGCTGAAGTCCACGTTGGTCGAACCATCGACGGTGGTGAAGTCATGGCCCGCCACATTGCCCAGCACATTCAGCAGGTAGGACGAGCGGTGTGCTGCCGACACACGCGCGCTGAACTTCGGATCTTCGTAGTACAGCGTGATGTTGTGCGCCTTCGGCGACAGGCCCGTGAAGTCCGCCACCTGCGTCAGCTGCTCGTTGGCCGGCGTGTTCGGATTGTCGACGCGGGTGATGTAGGTGATCTTCGACTTCACGTGCGTGTAGTTCAGCAGCGTGCCGAAATTGCTCCAGAAGCCGGGCAGGAAGCTGAACGGCATCTGCCAGTTCAGTTCATAGCCGCGCAGCGGGCCGCCCGGCGTATTGACCTTGCGGTTCACGACCACGGTGGTGCCGGGCAGGGTCGGGCAGGCCGGCGTGCCGCCCGTGATGCTGCAGCCGCCGCCCAGCAGCAGGGAGTCCGGCAGCCCCAGGCTGGAGAACACGGCGCGCTCGGACACGCCCTGGATGAAGGTGCCGATGTCCTTGTAGAAGTAGCCGGCGGAGATCATCGCATTCTTCGCGTAGTACCACTCGGCCTGCAGGTCGGCGGTCTTGGCGCGGATCGGGTCCAGGTTCGGATTGCCGATGCTGACGGTCTGCACCTGGGTCGACAGCGTGGTCGATGGCGCCAGGTCCGTGTATTCCGGGCGCGCCAGCGTCTTGCCGGCCGAGAAGCGCAGCAGCACGTCGCGCGGCAGTTCGGCCGTCACGTTCAGCGCCGGCAGCCAGTCGCGGTATTTGTGCTCGACCACCACCGGCGTCAGCACATTGTTGGCGTTGACCAGCGCGAAGGACGTGGCCCGGGTATCGGCGCCGCGCACACCGAGGTTGCCGCGCAGCGGAATGCCGAAGGCGTCGTACTTGAAGTCCAGCATGCCGAACAGCGCATCGATCTTTTCTTCCACGCCGCGGTTGGCCTGGCCCAGCACGTTGTACTCGGAGCCCGGCACGGCGGAGCAGTGGCATTCGATGTTGTACACGCCGAGGAACTTCTGCAAGTCCACCGCCGCCCACGACGACGGCACGCCCGAGCCATCGAGGCCGCGTCCGAAACCGCTGATCTGGCGCGACACATCGGCCAGCGTGGTGCCGGCCGGCAGCTTCAGGCCATTGCCGCCGGAGCCCAGTTCGATATTGGTCCAGTTGTTGTTGCGTTTGGAGAGGCCGCCGCGCAGCGTGAGATTGTCGTTCAGCTCAAAGCTGGCGTTGATGGCGTGCGTCTTCAGCTTGTTCTTGGTGTGCAGGTAGCGGCCCACGAACTGCCCATGGAAGGTACCGTCCGCCTCCTGCGGCGCGAAGGTGAATGCGTTCGGGTTGCTGACGTCGATGCCGAAGTTCAGCGCGGGCACGTTGCGGTTCTGGCGGAAGTCCCAGGAGAAGCCGTTCACGTTCGGCGAGTCGAACTGCACGGTGGCGCGCACCGGTTCATCCAGGTCGGAGTTGGAGACGCCCGTCAGGAAGTCCACTTTGAAGCGGTCGCTGAAATCGTGGCGGCCGGACAGCACGTTCTGGCGGAACAGCGTGGTGTACTTGTCCAGCAGGCCCTCGGTGCGGATGTCGACAGCGTTGAACTTGCCGTAGTCCCAGCTGCCGTTCTGGTCGAAGTGGGCGTCCACGATCGAGGTTTGCGGCTTGCCGTTGGCCTGGCCCAGCGTGCGGCCAAAGGAAATCGCGGAGATGTAGTTGTCGTAGCGGCTGTTGACGAATTTTCCGCCGAGGAAATCGTAATTCAGTTCGGTGTGCGAACCGGGACGCCATTGCAGCGAACCGGTGATGCCGCTGCGCTCATAATGGGTTTCCGAACGGCGGTAGCGCGGGATGCGCGGCGCGAAGGCGCCCGAGCCGGGCGGCGGGTTGGCGACGGTGCCGCCGAAATCGTCGGTGCGGCCCATCACGTCGTTGTAGGCGGCGGTATTCGAGGTGCGCGGCACGCCGAAGCCGCAGTTGCCGGCGTCGATGCCCTTGACCGGCGTGTTGACGGGATTCTGCGGGCTGTAGCCGAGCGGCGAGCAGAAGCCGCCGTCCACGTTCGCACTGAGCAGCTCCACCGCCTCGTAGCCCTCTTCGCGCAAGGTGCGCTTCGAATAGGCGGCGGACATCAGGGCTCCGAACTGGCCGTAGCTGGTGCTCCAGCGGTCGGACACCAGCGCGGTCAGGCGCGGTTCGGCCTTGCGAGACAGGTTGTTGTAGAACTCCTGGCCGCCCAGGCTGATGGTGCGGCCCTTGAAGTCGAAGGGACGCGCCGTACGCAAGTCCACGGTCGCACCCAGCGAGCCTTCCTCCACGCACGCTTCGGCGGTCTTGCGCACTACCAGGCTGTTGAACAGTTCCGAAGCAAACACGCTGAAGTCGAAGCCGCGGCCGCGGTTGGTGCTGCCGTTGATGTCCGATGCGCCGGTGGCGGTCACGCCTTCGATGCCGTTGATGCGCACGCGCGTGAAGCCCGCATTCAGGCCGCGCACCGTGATCTGCTTGCCCTCGCCGCCGTCGCCGCGCGATAGGGAAACGCCGGGCACGCGTTGCAGGGATTCGGCCAGGTTCGAGTCGGGGAATTTGGCGATGTCCTCGGCCTTGATCACGTCCACGATGCCATCGCTGTTCTTCTTGGTGTTCAGCGCACTGTTCAAGCTGGCGCGAAAGCCGGAAACCACCACCACGTTTTCTTCCTGCGCGGCCGCGGCCATGCTGGCCAGCGCGAGCGATACGGCGAGCGCCATGCTCTTGCGATACTGCAGCTTCATCCTGTCTCCGTGTGTTTGTTTGTTGTGTAACGAAGTGTAGGATGGGCCAGATTGCTTTTACCGCCGGTTGCCGAAGAAGTCAGAAACTTGATTAATACGCCCGTGCGGCCTGAAGGTCGGGCTTATCGCCTGTTGCGCGGATGGC
>DASWYX010000154.1:0-9713 GCA_036404755.1 Pseudoduganella sp. | reverse complement strand
GCCGGCAAGTGCTGCGGCAGGGCCGCGCCCACACGGTCGAACTGCAGCTGCGCCGCCGCGACGGTTCCCTGTTCTGGTGCCGCACCCACGGCCGCGCCCTCGATCCCTCCGATACGCGCGAGGGCACGGTGTGGATACTGGAGGACATCAGCGAACAGCGCGCGGCTACCGAAGCCATGCGCCAGCTGGTGCTGGAGCAGAAAGCCATCCTGGACAACGCCTCCGTCGGCATCCTGTTTACCAAGAACGGCATGATGTTGAGCTGTAATCCGCTGCTGGCGGGGATGTTCGGCTATACGCGCGAAGAAATCGTTGGCCGCCACGCCAGCGACATGTTCGGCTCGCCGGAAAGCTACCGCCAGTTCGGCGGCCTGGCGGGACCCCAGCTGGTGGCAGGCCAGCTGTTCGAAACCAATGAATGGGAATTCCGCCGCAAGGATGGCAGCGCGCTCTGGTGCAGCGTGCGCGCCCGGCCCGTCGACGAAAAGCACAACGACGGCGGCACGATCTGGATCCTGGAAGACGTGACCCAGCTGCGCCAGACCAAGATGGAAGTCGAGGCCATCATGACCAATGCCTCGATGACCATCCTGTTTACGAAGAACCGCTGCATCACCCGCTACAACAAGGGCTTCAGCGACATGTTCGGCTACCAGGGCGAGGAAGGCCTGGGCATGCCCGGCCGCTGCCTGTATCCGGACGATGAAACCTATAACCATATTGGCGCGCTGGCCACGCCGCTGCTTAGCGCGGCCAAGCCCTTCCGCTCCGAAGTGGAAATGATGCGCAAGGATGGCAGCAGCTTCTGGGCGCAGCTGATCGGCTATGTGGTCAGTCCGGAAGACCCGTCGCAGGGCACGATCTGGATCATCGAAGACCGCACGGAGCAGAAGCGCGACGAGGAATCGCTGCGCAATGCGCTGCTGGAGAACCAGGCCATCCTCGATAGCGCGGTGCTGGGCATCTCCGTCTGCGAGAACGGCTACAACCTGCGCTGCAATGCCAAGATGGAGGAGTTGTTCGGCTATCCGCCGGGCGGCATGGTGAATGTGAGCGTGCAGTCCTTCTATCCGACCCTGGAAGCCTGGGATGCGGCGCGCAAGGAGACGGCGCAGGACTTCCTGGCCGGCCGGGTCAGCTCCTACGAGTACCAGCTGGTGCGCAAGGATGGTTCGACATTCTGGGCGCGCCTGTCCGGCCGCCCCTTCGATCCGCGCCAGCCGCGGGGCCGCTCGGTATGGCTGGTGGACGACGTAACGGCGCGCCGCGAAGCCGCCGAAGCCGTGCGCCGCGCGCGCGACGAGCTGGAAGTGCGGGTGCTGGAACGCACGGCCGAACTGGCGGGCGCCAACGCACAACTGCAGGCCGAGATCGTGGAGCGGCGCCAGGCCGAAGCGCGCGTCCATCACATGGCGTATCACGATAGCCTGACCGGGCTGCCGAACCGCGCACTGCTGGCCGACCGCCTGGATCGCGCCATGCTGGCGGCGCAGCGTTCCGACCGCGGCCTGGCCGTGATGTTCATTGACCTGGACCGCTTCAAGACCATCAACGATTCGCTGGGCCACATGACGGGCGACCAACTGCTGAAGGAAGTGGCGAACCGCCTGTGCGGCTCGGTGCGCGCCAGCGATACCGTGGCGCGCCTGGGCGGCGATGAATTCGTCGTGCTGCTGCCGGGCATACGCAATGCCGATGAATCGAGCCATGTGGCGCAGAAGATCATCGACGCGCTGGCCGCGCCCTTCCCGCTGGAGGGGCGCCTGCTGCATATCTCACCGTCGATCGGCATCTGCATGTATCCGGACGATGGCAAGGATGTGGCGACGCTGATGCGCAATGCCGATGCGGCCATGTATCACGCGAAGGCGTCCGGCCGCAATAATTACCAGTACTTCACGCAAACCATGAACCTGGCTGCGGCCCAGCACTTCGAAATGGAGAGTAGCTTGCGCAGTGCGCTGGCGCTGGGCCAGTTCGAGCTGCACTTCCAGCCCATCATGGACATCGCCACGCGCCGCCTGGCCACGCTGGAAGTGCTGCTGCGCTGGCGCCGTCCCGCTTCGGGTCTGGTGATGCCGGACCAGTTCATTCCCATCATCGAAGACAATGGCCTGATCGTGCCGATCGGCGAGTGGGTGATTCGCCGCGCCTGCGAGCAAAGCATGGAGTGGCAGCGCCAGGGTCTGGCGCCGGTGCCGCTGGCGATCAACCTGTCGCCGCGCCAGTTCATGCACAAGGGGCTGGTCGATGCGATTCGCCGCATCCTCGACGAAACGGCCATCGATCCGGCGCTGATCGAATTCGAGATTACGGAGACGGCGCTGATGCAGCACGGCGAACATACGATGGCCGTGCTGAACGAAATCAATGCGATGGGCATTCGCCTGTCGATCGACGATTTCGGGACCGGCTATTCGTCGCTGGCCTATCTGAAGCGCTTCCCGGTGCGCAAGATCAAGATCGACCGCGCCTTCGTGCGCGACCTCGAACACAGCACCGAAGACCGCGCCATCGTCGCGGCCATCACGGCCCTGTCCGAAAGCCTGCAACTGTCCATTGTGGCCGAGGGCGTGGAGACGGAGGAGCAATTCGAGCTGCTGCGCAAGCAGGGCTGCGATTATGCGCAGGGGTATTTGTTCAGCAAGCCCGTGCTGGGCGTGCGCGCGCAGCTGATGCTGGAGCGAGTGGCGTCGCACGCACGGCGGATCAATGATCCGCCGTCCATGCTCAGTCGAGCGTGGCGATTACGGGCGCGTGATCGGACGGCTGCGCCCACTTGCGCGGCGCGCGATCCACCACGCAGGCCGAGCACCGCTTCACGAGAGAAGCCGACAGCAGCACGTGATCGATGCGCAGTCCCTTATTCTTCTGGAACCCCAGCATCCGGTAATCCCACCACGAGAAGCTCTTTTCCGGCTGCGCGAACAGGCGGAAGGAATCGGAAAGGCCGATCCCCAGCAGTTCCTGCAGCGCCGCGCGCTCCTTTGGCGACACGTGGACCATGCCTTCCCAGGCTGCAGGATCGTGCACGTCGCGGTCTTCCGGCGCGATGTTGTAGTCGCCCAGCACGGCAAGGTGCTCATTGCGCGCCAGTTCCTCGGCCAGCCATTCGCGGAAGGACTGCAGCCAGCCCAGTTTGTAGGTGTACTTGTCGCTGTCCAGCGCCTGGCCGTTCGGCACATAGGCGCATACCACGCGGATGCCGTCGATGGTGGCGGCCAGGATGCGCTGCTGCTCGTCCGGGTACTTCGGATTGTTCTTCACCACGTCCGTCATCGGCAGCTTCGACAGGATGGCGACCCCGTTGTACGTCTTCTGTCCGCTGAACACGACCTGGTAGCCGGCCTCTTCGATTTCCTTTTGCGGGAATTTGTCATCGGTCAGCTTGGTTTCCTGGATGCACAACACATCGACCGGATTTTCGCCCAGCCATTTGAGCACGTGGGGCAGGCGGACATTCAGGGAGTTCACATTCCAGGTGGCGAGTTTCATACGTCATCTTTCCAAATTTCAATTGCGTGGGCGTCATCTTACCTTAACGGCTATGATCCAACGTTGTTGCCAGGAATGAGCTACTTTCAGTTTGCTATGGCAAAGTGTTGGTTTTTTGGTGCACAGCAGCGTGCTGAGCAGTGAGAATTGGAGAGAAGGAGCGCCAGTTTCGGATTTCCGCAACGCTTTCTGTCGCAAAATGTAACAGGCTGAAAAATAATTTCCAATAATGCCTCAGAGTTATCAGAATGGTACTAAAATCAGAGTATCGGTGGCCAGATAGGCATCTATACTTATCTTGGTTAATTCGAATTTTCCGGCCCGCTCATTTTTTGTGGGTTAAATTGTTGTCTTACGTAAATAAGTGGTACCATACGGAAATTAATTCGGCACTGCAAAACTAAAGGAAAAACATGCGATCTGCATTTGAAGCATGGGCGCAAAAGGAAGGACAGATTGTCCGTCGCCGCGAAGACAAACCAGATGAATATCTGGTGTACGAGACGCAACGCCGTTGGCTGATTTGGCAAGCGGCGCTGGAGCATGGCAAAACGCCAAGCGGCCGCAAGTCAGCGGCAAAAGAAGCGGGAGTTACAACTGCCGCT
Organism: Pseudoduganella sp.; assembly: GCA_036404755.1. GTDB lineage: Bacteria > Pseudomonadota > Gammaproteobacteria > Burkholderiales > Burkholderiaceae_D > Rugamonas. The sequence continues at coordinate 5,613 of DASWYX010000154.1, read as the reverse complement.
CGTTCCAGCTTGCAGCGTCCGCAAGCCATGGCCGCGGATGACGCCGCGGTCCGCAACCAGGTCCTCAACGAGGTTCTGGACGCGTTCCAGGGGTTGGACGGTAACAAGGGCATGGAAGACATCCTGAGTGTCATCCAGGGCCTGAAGCAGAAGCAGAAATCCCATCCGGATTTCTAAGACTGCCTGCATGCCAGCTTGGCAGACCTGTCTGGTCGCCGCGGTGCAGCATACGCGCCGCACAACCAGCCTGCTCGTCGCTGCCCTGATCGGGGCGGCGGGGGCGGGCTGCGCGACGTTAACGGAAACCACCGAACAATACGTGCTGGTACAGACCGTACTGGACCACCAGCAGGTGTCCGGCATCGGCTGCATGCTCAGCAATGACGTGGGCCGCTGGTTCGTGACCAGCCCCGGCCGCGTCGCCATCCGCAAAAGTACCCAGCCGCTGACCGTCGATTGCCGCCAGGCCGACGTATGGGCGTATGACCAGATCACTCCCCGCCAGAACGGCTCCCGCTGGGGCAACTACCTCCTGACTGCCGGCGCCGGCCAGTACGTGGACCGCAGCACCGGCGCAGGTTTCGACTACCCGGACACCATCACCATGGTCCTGCAGCGCGGCGAGCCGCCGCGTCCTGCTCCGGCGGGCGGATCCGTCGTCTACTGAACCTCCGCTTTGACTTTCATTTAACTACTTGTGGTTTTGTTATCACAACATGAAGTTTCGTAGGACTGATCCTACGGCGGATGGCTATAATTTCTCCTGGGAACATTTTTCGGAGATTCGGCCATGCGCAAGAACCTGCCGGTTACGGCGATCGAATATCACATGGAGGATGGCCGCCCCATCGTCTCCAAAACCGACCTCAAGGGCAAGATCACGTATGTGAACCCGTACTTCATCGAAGTCAGCGGCTTCGATGAGGACGAGTTGATCGGCGCCCCGCACAACCTGGTACGCCACCCCGACATGCCGCCGCAAGCCTTCGCCGACCTCTGGGCCAGCCTGAAGGCCGGGCTGCCGTGGACAGGCCTGGTGAAGAACCGCCGCAAGAACGGCGACTTTTACTGGGTGGTGGCAAACGTAACGCCCGTGCTGGAGCAGGGCCGCGTGGCAGGCTATATGTCCGTGCGCAGCAAGCCCACGCGCGCCCAGGTCGAAGGCGCCGAACGCCTGTACCGCACGCTGAACGAAGGCAGCGCGGCCATCACGCTGCGCCATGGCCGAGTGGTGCGCACCGGCTGGCAGGGACAGGTGCAGGCGCTTACGCGGCTCTCGCTGCCGGCGCGCATTGCCGCCAGCGCCGTGGCGGGTAGCGCGCTGTTTGCCGTGATGGGCGTGGCCGGCCTGGCCGTGGCCGGAGGTACTGCCGGCGGCTGGCTGGCAGCCGGCGGCGCGCTGGGCGTGGTGCTGTCGCTGGGCAGCGGCTACCTGCTGCATGCTGGCGTGTCGCAGCCTTTGCGCGAGGCTACGCGCGCCGCACGGGCGCTGGCCGGCGGCGACCTGACCGGCCATATCGCGGCCGATCGCGGCGACGATATGGGCATGCTGCTGCAGGCCTTGCAGCAGATGCAGGCCAATCTCGTTGCCATGATCGGCGACGTGCGCGTCAATGTGGACATCATGTCCAACGCCACGCGCGGCATCGCCGCCGGCAACCGCGACCTCTCGGCGCGCACGGAAGCGCATGCGTCCAGCCTCGAGGAGACGGCATCGAGCATGGAGCAGTTCTCCGCCACCGTGCGCCAGAACGCGGACAATGCGCGCCAGGCCGCCAAGCTGGTCGGAGGCGCGTCCGACGTGGCGGGCCGCGGCGGCGCCGTCGTGGCGCAGGTGGGCAGCACGATGGGCGACATCAGCACGTCCGCGCGCAAGATCGTCGACATCATCGCCATGATCGATGGCATCGCCTTCCAGACCAACATCCTGGCGCTGAACGCCGCGGTGGAAGCGGCGCGCGCCGGTGAACAGGGCCGCGGCTTTGCCGTGGTGGCGGGCGAGGTGCGCAACCTGGCGCAGCGCTCGGCCAGCGCGGCCAGGGAAATCAAGGGCTTGATCGACGACTCCGTGCTGCAGGTGGAGCAGGGCGCCAAGCTGGTCTCGGAAGCCAGCCACACGATGGAGGAAATCATCGGCGCCGTGCAGCGCGTGGCCAATATCATGCGCGAGATCGACACGGCCAGCGGCGAGCAGGCCAGCGGCATCGAGCAGGTGAACCGGGCGGTGGGGGAGATGGATGAAGGCACGCAGCACAATGCTGCGCTGGTGGAGCAGGCCGCCGCGGCAGCGGACAGCCTGAATGAACAGGCGGGCCAGCTGGCGCAGGCGGTGGCGGTGTTCCAGCTGCCGCGCGCCGGCGGCGGGAGGCAGCTGGCGCTGCGGGAACGCTAGATCAGGCGCGGCCGATCAGGAAGTTGGTCAGCATCGGCACCGGACGGCCGGTAGCGCCTTTGGCGGCGCCCGATTTCCAGGCGGTGCCGGCGATGTCCACGTGGGCCCAGTTGTACTTGCGGGTGAAGTTTTCCAGGAAGGCCGCCGCGGTGCAGGACGCGCCGCCCGGCGTGCCGATGTTCGCCAGGTCGGCGAAGTTGGACTTCAGCTGATCGTTGTACTGTTCGCCGATCGGCAGGCGCCATGCGGTGTCGCCGGTGGCGCGGCCAGAGGCCATCAGTTCTTCGACCAGCGCATTACCGCCTTCATCGTCGCGCGCGAAGATGCCGCTGTTGTGGTGGCCCAGTGCCACGATGCAGGCGCCGGTCAGCGTCGCCACGTCCACCACGGCGGCCGGGTTGAAGCGCTCGGCGTAGGTCAGTGCGTCGCACAGGACCAGGCGGCCTTCGGCGTCCGTGTTCAGGATTTCGATGGTCAGGCCGTTCATCGAGGTCACGATGTCGCCCGGCTTGGTGGCGCGGCCGGAAGGCATGTTCTCGGTGGCGGCGATGATGCCGATCACGTTCAGCTTCAGGCCCAGTTCACCGATGGCGCGGAAGGTGCCCAGCACGGAGCCGGCGCCGCACATATCGTATTTCATCTCGTCCATGCCGGGGCCGGCCTTGATCGAGATGCCGCCGGTGTCGAAGGTGATGCCCTTGCCCACCAGGACCACGGGCGCGTCCTTGGCCTTGCCGCCCATGTGCTTCAGCACGATGAACTTCGGCGGCTCCTCGGTGCCGTTGGTCACGGACAGCAGGCTGCCCATCTTCAGGGCTTCCATCTGTTTGCGGTCCAGCACTTCAACGTTGAACTTGTAGTCCTTGGCCAGCTTCTTGGCGGTGTTGGCCAGGTAGGTCGGGGTGCAGACGTTGGCGGACAGGTTGCCCAGGTCCTTGGTCAGTTCCATGCCGTTGGCGATAGCGATGGCCTGCTGCAGCGCGAGCTTGTTCTCGGCGCTGTTGGCCACGGCCAGGGCCAGTTTCTTCACGCCGGCCGGCGCCGGGTCCTTCTTGGACTTTTGCGCATCGCTGCGGTAGATGCTCTCGCGGGCCGCCAGCACCACGGCGCGGATCGCCCACGCTGCGTTGCGGCCTTTCACTTCTTCCAGCGGCAGTGCGATAATGGCGTCCGCAGCGCCGAGCGTGGAGAAGGTCTTGATGGCCGCGCCCACCGCGGAGCTGATGGCTTTGTTCGAGACTTCCTCTTCCTTGCCCAGGCCAACCAGCAGCACGCGTTCAGCCGCGGCGCCTTTCAGGCCGCGCAGCAGCAGGGTGGTGCCGGCCTTGCCGGTGATGTCGCCGGACTTCAGGGCTGCGGTGATTTCACCAGAGCCGTCGAGGGACTTGGCAGCTTGCGAGAGTTTCTTGTTTTCGAATACCGCAACAGCGACACAGCCGGTCTTGGCCGACGCGATGGTGTTCTTGGTGTCGAATGCTTTTATGCTAAAGTCCATTTGATTCTCCGTATGGTTTGCGTATTTTTTACGCAGTAACTTGATTTGCTAACCGAATTATAAACGTCGAATGATTTTCCAACGCGCCTTCCGCAGAGAGCTCATAAGCTCCGCCGGGGCCACCTTTACGGTGCTGTTCACCATCATCCTGACGTGGACCCTGATCACAATCCTCGGCAAGGCCGCAGGCGGCAAGGTCGCGTCCAGTGATGTACTTGCGCTGATCGGCTTCGCAGCCCTGAATTATCTGCCAACCATCCTGATTCTCACCAGCTTTATTTCCGTGCTGATGGTGGTCACGCGGACCTCTAAAGACTCGGAGATGGTGGTGGGGTTTGCCTCGGGCCTAAGCCTCACGCGCTTCATCAAGCCGGTGCTGGTGTTCGGCACGCCCATCATCCTGTTGACCGCCGGCCTGGCCTTTTATGCCACGCCGTGGGCCAAGCAGAAGAGCTCCGAATATGTGGACCGCTTCGCCAAGCGCGAAGACTTGCAGAAGGTGGCGCCGGGCCAGTTCCGCGAATCCTCGTCCAGCAACCGCATCTTCTTTGTGGAAGCCGTGTCCGGCCAGAGCGCCGTGGTGCAGAACGTGTTCGTCAACTCGGTCGATGAGAAGGGCACCGCAGTAATCGTTGCCAGCGAAGGCGAAGTGACGCAGAACGAAAACGGCGACCGCTACCTGGTGCTGAAGAACGGCCGCCGCTACCAGGGCACGCCGGGCCAGGCCGATTTCCAGACCATGGAATTCGAACGCTACCACGTGCGCGTGGCGCAGCAGGCGCAGGACCTGGCAGCGTCGCAAGATGTGAATGCCACGCCGACCATGCAGTTGCTGCAGACCCCGACCAACCCGGCGCGCGCCGAGATCCTGTGGCGCGTCTCGCTGCCCATCACCTGCCTGGTGCTGATGCTGCTGGCCATTCCGCTGGGCTTCGTCAATCCGCGCGCCGGCAGTTCGACCAACCTGATCATCGCGCTGCTGATCTTCTTCACCTATAACAACTCGGTCAAGGTGATCGAGGCCAGCGTCAAGCAGGGCAAGTTCGCCTTCGGCATGGCCTGGTGGCCGCTGCACCTGGCGGCCGCGCTTGCCGTGCTGGTGCTTTTCGCATGGCGCCTGAACGTGAACCACCGCTATCATCCGCGCGCACTGTGGGCCTCCCTCAAACGCGGCAAGAAGGCGGAGGCGAAATGAAGATCCTGCAGCGCTATTTCGCAGTCTCGATTTTCCAGGCCGTGGCCTTCGTGCTGCTGGCCTTCCTCGGCCTGCTGGCGTTCATGGACCTGACGGGCGAGCTGCCTTCGGTCGGCAAGAACGGCTATGGCATGCAGCACGCCGCGCTGTATGTGATCGCATCGATTCCGCAGCATATATATGAAGTGATGCCGGTGGCGTCCCTGATCGGTACCATTTATACGATGGCGCAGTTTGCCTCCACCTCCGAATTCACCATCATGCGCGCATCCAGCATGTCCACCCGCATGGCGGGCGGCATGCTGTTCAAGATCGGCATCGTGCTGGTGATCATTACCTTCATCTTCGGCGAGCTGATTGCGCCGCGCACGGCGCCGTGGGCGGAGAAGGTGCGGCTCACGGGGCGCGGCACCACGGTGTCCGCGGAGTTCCGCTCCGGCCTGTGGACCAAGGATATCGTCAAGAGCAATGGCATGACGGGCACGGTACTGGGCACGCGCTTCTTCAATACGCGCGAAGTGCGGCCAGATG
>DASWYX010000153.1:0-4957 GCA_036404755.1 Pseudoduganella sp. | reverse complement strand
CCGCGCCGGTAACGAGGATGGGGGAATTGCTGGTCATGTTCAGTCCTTTCAGGCCGCGAGTTTCAGGATGTCGATCACGTCGGCAGGGGAACGCACGGGACGTGGATTAGTGTAGATGAAGAATTCTTCCTTCATCGTGGTTTCGCCGATCAGCTGGAACTGGTCCGGGCCGACGCCAACCTGGGACAAGCTGGTGGGCAGGCCGAGCGAAACGCAGAACTCGCGGAAAGCCTGGGAAGCCGGCACGCCAGGGTGGCCCAGCGCGGCCGACAATTCCGCCTGCGCCTCTTCCGCTGCCGGGCGGTTGTAGTCAAGGATGGCCGGCATCATCACCGGCGTGCACAGGAAGTGCGGTACGTGGCAGGTGCCGCCCAGCACGTGGCCGATGGCGTGGCTCGCGCCCATCGGCACGCGCGACTGGAGGCCGAAAGAGCACAGCCAGGACGCGGTCTGGCACTGGCGCGCCGCTTCCACGTCGCTGCGGTCGGCCCGTGCGCGCGGCAGCCATTTCGCCATCAGCGCCAGGCCGCGCAGCACCACGGAATCCGTCAGCGGCGTGCCGCGCGGGGAGCACAGGGCTTCGATCGCGTGGTCCATGGCGCGCGTGCCGGAACCCAGCAGCAGGTCGTCCGGCGCATACTTCAGCAGCTCCGGATCAAGAATGATCGTGACCGGCATCATCTGGCGGCTGAAGAAAGTCTGCTTCAGGTTGCGGCGCGGGTCGGTGACCAGGCAACCGGCGTTGTATTCGCCGCCGGAGAGGGTGCTCGGAATGGCGATCATGCGCACCGTCGGGCCGCGGAAATTCTTCAGGCTCACGCGGCCGGTGCTGTCGAACTTCACTTCGAAGCCATCCAGGCCGTCGGGATCGACAATGCCGTGCTCCATGCACAAGCTTGTAATCTTTGCAGCGTCAACTACCGAACCGCCGCCGACTGCCACCAGCAGGTCCGCCTTCACTTCCAGCGCGGCGCGCGTGATCTCTGCAACGCTTTCGCGCGTGGTGTGCTGCGGTACGCCGTCATACACGCCGGCACAGCGTTCGCCCAGTGCGTCGCGCAGCTTTGCTATCTCATCAGTATTCGTGTTCAGGCTGCGGCTCACGATAAGGAATACACGCTTGCTGCCCAGGCGGTCGGCTTCCGCGGCCAGCGCCTGTGCGGCAGGGCGTCCAAAGTCGACCCGCTCCATGGCGGGGAAGAGGTGCGTGCCTTTGTCATGCATGGTGGTATCTCCTGTCGTTTGAATTTCGATTTCGAGCTTGCGTGATGGAGTATGTTCGCTTAACATGACAGTGTCAAGTTTAAATTCTCAGCCATAGGAGACGCCCTCATGCCTTCATACGCAGCACCTTTGCGCGACATGCGCTATCTGCTGGAACAAGTATTTGACTACGAATCGGCGCTGTCCGGCCTGGAAGGCTATGGGGATGTGAGCCTGGATGTGGTGATGGCGGTGCTGGACAGCGCCGCCACTTTTGCCCGCGATGTGGTCCTGCCGATCAACCTGCCTGGGGACGATGTGGGCTGTACCTATGACGCCGGTGCCGTGACCACGCCGGCCGGCTACAAGGAAGCCTATCGCCAGTACTGCGAGGGCGGCTGGACCGCGCTGGCGGCCGAGGAACAATACGGTGGCCAGGGGCTGCCTGCCTCGCTTGGCCTGCTGGTGCGCGAATTCATGGCTTCCGGTTCAATGTCCTTCGGTATGTACGCGGGCCTGTCGATGGGCGCCTACCGTGCCATTTCGGCCCACGGCAGCGCGCAACTGAAGGAGCGCTATCTTTCGCGCCTGGCTTCCGGCAAATGGACCGGCACCATGTGCATGACGGAACCGCAGGCCGGCTCCGACCTGTCGCTGGTACGCACCCGCGCCACGCCGGCCGGCGATGGCAGCTTCCGCGTCACCGGCACCAAGATCTTCATCTCGGCCGGCGAGCATGACCTGTCTGAAAACATTGTCCACCTGGTGCTGGCCCGCTTGCCCGACGCGCCACCCGGTACGCGCGGCATCAGCCTGTTCCTGGTGCCCAAGCTGCTGCCCGATACCGGCGCCGCCAACGGCGTGAGCTGCGGTTCCATCGAGCACAAGATGGGCATCCGCGCTTCCGCCACGGCCGTGCTGAATTTCGATGAAGCGCAAGGCTGGCTGCTGGGCAAGGAACACGGCGGCATGCAGGCCATGTTCACGATGATGAATTCGTCCCGCGTGGGCGTGGCGGTGCAAAGCCTGGGCGCGGCCGAAGTAAGCTACCAGAACGCGCTGGCATATGCGAAGGACCGCCGCCAGGGCCGCGCGCCGGGCCTGGAAGGGAAGGGGCCGGACGCCATCATCCATCACCCGGACGTGCGCAAGAACCTGCTCACCATGAAGGCGCTGGTGGAAGGCGCGCGCGCCCTCTACATCGACTCCGCCATGGGGCTGGACGTGCGGGCCCGCCATCCCGATGCGGCAGTGCGCGACGAGGCGGAAGAGGAACTGGCCCTGCTGACGCCCGTGCTCAAAGCCTTCATCAGCGAATGTGCGATGGAAGTCACGGAACTGGGCATCGGCATTTTCGGCGGCCATGGTTACGTGCACGAACACGGCATGGAACACCTGTACCGCGATGCGCGCATCGTGCCGCTGTACGAGGGCACGAATGCCATCCAGGCGCTGGACCTGGTGCACCGCAAGATCAACCAGAGCGAGGGCCGCGCGCTGCAGCGCTACCTGGGCCGCATCGAAGCCGAGATGCATGCCGCTTGCGGCGAGCCGCAACTGGCGGAGCTGACTGGCGCGCTGTCCGCCGGCATGGCGCGTTTGCGCGTGGCCAGCAGCCAGTTGCGGTCCTGGGGCGAGGCAGGGGATAACGCGCGCCTGGCCGCAGCCGCATCGGATTATCTGCGCCTGTTCGGCCTCGTTGCCACCGGCGGCATGTGGCTGCGCATGGCGCGCGTGGCGCTGACGGCAAATGAAGACGCAGCCTACCTGCAGGGGAAGATCAAGACGGCAGCCTATTTCGGCAGCTGCCTGCTGCCGGAAACCGCGCAACTGGCGCTGCGCATCGGCCAGGGCGGCGCCGCGCTGGGTATCACGGCGGAGGAATTCTGATGAGCGATTTCCAGAACAAGGGCAACGGCCCGCTGGCCGGCGTACGCATCCTCGATCTGTCCTCCATCGTGCTTGGCCCGCTTGCCACGCTGACCCTGGCGGGCCTGGGCGCGGATGTGATCAAGATCGAAGCACCGGACGGCGACAATGTGCGCGAGGCGGGTGTAATGCGCACGGAAGGCGAGGGTATGGGCCACGTCTTCATGCACAACAACCGCGGCAAGCGCAGCGTGGTGCTGGACCTGAAGCAGCCGGCTGCGCGCGAAGTGCTGCTGCGCCTTGCGCAGGACGCGGACGTGCTGCTGTCGAATATCCGGCCCGCCGCGATGAAGCGCCTGGGTCTCGATTACGCCGCGATGCAGGCGATCAATCCGCGCCTGGTGTATGTGAACGCCTGCGGCTTCAGCGCCAAGGGTCCCTATGCCGACCGCCCCGCCTACGATGACCTGATCCAGGGCGCGACCGCGCTGCCCTGGCTGATGCAGCAGTATGGCAGCACGCGTCCGGCCTTTGCACCGGTATCGCTGGCGGACCGCGTCACGGGCCTGCATGTGGTGTATGCGATTACCGCCGCCCTGTTTGCGCGCGAACGCAGCGGCAAAGGACAGGAAGTGGAAGTGGCCATGTTCGAAAGCGTGGCGCACTTCGTGCTGGCCGACCATATGGCCGGCCGCAGCTTCGTGCCGGACGAGGGTGAATCTGGCTACGACCGCCTGCTGTCGCATGACCGCGCGCCTTACCGCACCAAGGATGGCTACCTCTGTGTGCTGATCTATAACGACAAGCATTGGCGCAATTTCTTCGCTGCGATCGGCCAGCGCGAGATGTTCAACGATCCGCGCTTCTCGACCCAGCGCAACCGCTCGCGCAATATCCGCGCCGTCTACGCCTGGGTGGCTTCTGTCATGCCGGAGCGCACGACCGCCGAGTGGCAATGGCTGCTGGACGAAGCCGATATCCCGCATCAGGTGATCAACTCCATCGACGACCTGCTGGACGATCCGCACTTGCGCGCCACCGGATTCATTGGCGAAGACGAGCAGCCGGGCCAGGGCCGCGTACGCACCCTGGGCAATCCGACCACGTGGTCCGGCACGCCGCTCGGCGCAATGGGACCTGCGCCTGCACTGGGTCAGCACAGCGCCGAAGTCCTGCGCGAAGCGGGCTTCACCGATTCCGATATTTCCCAACTGGCCGGCAGCGGTGCCGTTGTCTTAGGCCGCACTTTGAACTCTTCCAATTAAAAAGGAAACACCATGTTTACGAAAGATCTTCTGAAGGGCAAGCGCATTCTGGTCACCGGCGGCGGCTCGGGCCTGGGCAAGGAAATCGCAGCGAAATACCTGGAACTGGGCGCGGACATCTATATCTGCGGCCGCCGCGAGAGCGTGCTGGAGGAAACTGCGCGCGAGCTGATGGACCGTTTCGGCGGCAGCGTCAAAGGCGTGGCGGTCGATATCCGCAATGCGGAGGCGGTCGATGCGATGGTGGCCGAGATCTGGAAGGATGGTCCGCTGACTGGCCTGGTCAATAATGCCGCGGGCAATTTCGTCAGCCGCACGGAAGACTTGTCCAGCCGCGGTTTCGATGCGATCGCGAACATCGTCCTGCATGGCACCTTCTACGTGACGCAGGCCGTGGGCAAGCGCTGGATCGAGAATGGTCTGAAGGGCAGCGTGGTGTCCATCCTGGTAACGTGGGTCAATAACGGCGGGCCTTTCGTGGTGCCTTCCGCAATGTCCAAGGCGGGCGTGAATGTGATGACCAAGTCGCTGGCGGTGGAGTGGGGCCGTTACGGCATCCGCTTGAACGCGATCGCGCCCGGGGCTTTCCCGACCGATGGCATGAGTAAGCGCCTGTATCC
>DASWYX010000152.1:0-1988 GCA_036404755.1 Pseudoduganella sp. | reverse complement strand
ACCCCCTATGAACTTGGCCGCGTAACCAGCATGGGCCCGCGAGCCTGGATGGACGCGGAATTCCGCAAGAACCAGTCGCTGGCCAAGCCCTATTTCGATACGTGGATGGCGCAGAACGGCGGCAGGAAGCCGAGCGACGTGCAATTCTACGAGATCTTCTGGCGCAACGCCGTGATGGGCGACGATCACCTGCGTCAGCGCGTAACGTACGCCCTGTCCCAAATCTTCGTGGTTTCGATGCAGGACTCCGATGTATCCGGTTATCCGCGCGGCGTCGGCAGCTATTACGACACGCTGGGCAAATACGCCTTCGGCAATTTCCGCGACCTGCTGCAGGCCGTCACCCTGCATCCGATGATGGGCATCTATCTTTCCCACATGCGAAACAAAAAGGAGGACGCCAACCGCACGCCGGACGAAAACTTCGCGCGCGAAGTCATGCAACTGTTTACCATCGGCCTGTATCAATTAAACCAGGACGGTACGCGCAAACTAAGCAACGGCCAGCCAATCGAAACCTACACTCACGCGGACGTGGCAGGCCTGGCCAAGGTGTTCACGGGCTGGGCGTGGTACGGCCCCGATACGACAACGCATCGCTTCAATAACGGCACGGCGGATCCCAACCGCGACGTCTTGCCAATGCAGAACTATGCGCAGTTCCACTCCACCAGCAACAAGAGCTTCCTCGGCACCAGCACCAACGGCGGCGGTTCAGCGGACCTGAAGGTGGCGCTGGACAAGCTGTTCAACCATCCGAACGTGGGGCCCTTCATTGGACGCCAGTTGATCCAGCGTCTGGTCACCAGCAATCCCAGCCCCTCTTACGTAAGCCGGGTGGCTGCAGCCTTCAACAACAATGGCAGCGGCGTGCGGGGCGACATGAAGGCCGTGCTGACCGCCGTGCTGCTCGATCCCGAAGCGCGTACCCAGACCATCGATGCCGACAGCGGCAAGATCCGCGAGCCTATCCTGCGTCTGGCGGGCTGGATGCGCGCCTTCAACGCCCGTTCGACTTCCGGCCGCTTCCTGATGTGGAGCCTGGAAGATCCGCTCACCGGCCTGTCGCAGCAGCCGATGCGTTCCCCGTCCGTGTTCAACTTCTATCGCCCCGGCTACACACCGCCGAATACCAGCATCGCCACAGCGGGCAAGGTGGCGCCCGAAATGCAGATCACCGGCGAGCCTTCGGTAATCGGCTACCTGAACCTGATCCAGGCTGCCGTGCAGTCGGGCATCGGCGAGAACCACGACATCCTGCCGAACTACAGCGCGGAGATCGACATGGCTTCAACGCCGGACCGCCTGCTGGACCGCATCAACCTTCTGCTGCTTAGCGGCCGCATGTCGTCCACCTTGCGCGGACAGATCAAGAACGTGATCAATTCGATCGCCATCCCGACCGCGAACAATGGCTACAGCGCTTCCGGCCTGGCCGCCCGCAAGAACCGCGTGTACGCCGCCATTTTCCTGGCGATGGCTTCGCCCGAGTACATCGTCGAACAATAAGGATCCTGAATGAAGAGTGAACAATTCTCGCGCCGTCGTTTTCTGGGCGCCATGCTGTCCGCCGCCGGCACCTCGGCGGCTCCTTTTGCGATGAACCTGGCGGCGATTGGCCCCGCGCTTGCCGCCACCTCCGATTACAAGGCACTCGTCTGCATCTTCCTGCACGGCGGGAATGACCACTACAACACCGTGCTGGCGACTGACCCCACGTCGTGGAATACCTATAACAGCCTGCGCAACACGGGCGACCTGGGCTCCATCCACCTGGCCAGCGTGGGCCAGAGCAGCGGCGTACTGCCGATCAATCCCGCGACGCCGCAATCCGGACGAACTTTCGCGCTGCATCCGCAACTAGGTTCGCTGAAGGCCCTGTTCGACGCGGGCCGCGCCGCCATTGTCAGCAACGTCGGCACGCTGGTCGCGCCGATCACGCTGTCCCAGTACCGGGCTGGCAGCAACGTGCCGCCCAAGCTGTTCTC
>DASWYX010000151.1:0-7565 GCA_036404755.1 Pseudoduganella sp. | reverse complement strand
GCACGGCGGCATCCTTCACTTCGGTCACGGCCGCGGGACCGCTACTTACGGTCACCGGCGCAGCGTCCGCCTTGGGCTTGCGGGCACGGGTCACCTTCGGCGGGGGCGCTTCTTCGACGGCGGCAGCCAGCGGCGCCGGCTTGGCGGCGCCGGTCTTGCGCACGGCCTTCGCCTTCACTTCAGGCGCAGCTTCCACCGGCGCCTCGACCGGCACGGCGGCCAGGCGGCGGGTTTTCTTGACGACGGTGACTTTGCCGGCTTCCTCTTGCGCGTTGTCGATCACATACGATAAAGTAGGTTTCGGGACAGCCAGGTTGGCGGCAGCGGCCGGCTTCTTCGCGGACAACGTAAGGGTTTTCGGCGTTTTCGTCATTGAATATCTTCCTTTGTGCGCCTACAGGCACACAACTCGATTGTTCGGGTTGGGATCATCCGGAATGAAAAAAGCCCGTTGTACGGGCCTCGTTCCGCTATGTATTCAGTGCTGAATAGAAGAGAGGGCACATGCCCTGCGGCTGGACTACTGAGGGCGGCGCGGCCCCGGTCTACAACTCTTTACCAAACTGAATCAGCACCGTGCTGCATTTGGTGCGTCGATCATTATACACAGTTTACGCGCGCGCCGCACGTGGCATTTCGCTGAGCAAAACAACATCATGGCGGGAAATGCAATGCGCCTACCCCTTGTGCATGGTATGCTGGCGACTTCCGAGTAACCCCTGAAGTCAATGAACACTAGCACTACCCCTCAGGCACCGGCCACCGAGACACCGGCCGCGCCGCAAGCAGTAGCGCAGCCTGCTCCGCAGTCTGCACGTTCCCTGCTCAAGCAATTGCAACAAGATTATCCGCCCTTCCGCGACTGTCTGCCCCTCTCTATCGGCATCGACAAGCAGATTGTGGCGGCCATCCCGGATATCAACCGCAAATTGATGCGGGCCGCACTGGGCATCCATACCAGCTCGCAGCGTTATCTGCGCGCCATGGAAAAGGCGACCGTGCGCTATAACCTGGACGGCAGCAGTGGCGCCGAAGTGACGGATACCCACCGCAAGCATGCCAAGGAAGTGCTGCAGGAACGCTTCAAGAAGGAAGCCGAGCGCCGCAAGGCCGAGCGCGAAGCCGCCGCCGCCGAGGAAGCCGCGAAGCGCCGCCAGGAAAAACTGGAAGCGCTGACCGCCAAATTCTCCCGCAAATGACCGACGCGCCGGAAACCGCTCCCGAACTGCCACCCTACCCCGGCATTCGACTGGGCGACGTACGGCTCGTGAAGTCCGCGGCCGATGCAGCCGCCGCGCAGGCGGCCCTGCTGGCTGCGGACGCCATCGGTTTCGATACTGAATCCCGCCCCACTTTTGTCAAAGGTGAAAGCTCGGACGGCCCGCACCTGGTGCAACTGGCCGACGACAAGCACGCCTGGCTGTTCCAGGTGGGCTCCGATCCCTCGCCTTTCCTGCCCACGCTGCGCGCCATCCTCGAATCGGAATCGACGCTGAAAGTGGGCTTCGGCCTGACCGACGACATCAAGCGCGTGCGCGCCAAGCTGGGCATCGAACCGCTGAAGGTGGTCGACCTGTCCGTGGTGCTGCGCGTGCCGGGCCAGAAGAATGACCTGGGCGCGAAAAGCGCCGTGGCCAAGTTCTTCGGCCAGGCGCTGCAAAAGTCCAAGAAGATTTCCACCACCAACTGGGCCGCGCCGCGCCTCAGCGAAAAGCAGATCCTGTACGCGGCGGACGACGCCCAGGTGGCCCTGCGCGTATTCCGCCACTGGATCGCGGCCGGCAATGTACTGCCGCCCATCCGTCCACCCAAGCCGCAAAAGCCCCGGCGCGCGCCGCGCCAGGCAGCGCCGGCTCAGGCCGCGCAGCCGTCCAGGCCCGCCGACTGAGCGCAGGCCAGCCGGCCCAGCGTGGCCACCGCGGCCGCATGCCGCTCATCCCACACATGACCGTAGTTCAGGCGGATGCAATTCCTGAATTCGCGCTTGGCGCTGAACATCGGGCCGGGCGCGATGCTGATGCCTGCCGCCAGTGCCTGGCGGTGCAGTTCCAGCGCATCGCATTGCTCCGGCAAGGCCAGCCAGAGGAAATAGCCGCCCTCGGGACGCGTCACCCGCGTGCCGGACGGGAAGTGCTGCGCGATCGCCTCCAGCATGCGGCGCTGCTGCGCCGATAGCGCCGAACGCAGCTGCCGCAGGTGGCGCTCGTAGCCGCCCTGCCCCAGGTAGGCGGCCAGCGCCAGTTGCGAGGGTATGGCGGCGGCCAGGCTGGTGGTGATCTTCAGGCGCTCGACGTCGCGCGCGAAACGGCCCGGCGCCGCCCAGCCCACGCGGAAACCTGGCGCCAGTGTCTTCGAGAAGGAGCTGCAGTGCATGACCAGGCCTTGCGTGTCATAGCGCTTGGCCAGTGCGGGCCGCTGCGCGCCGAAATACAGTTCGCCGTAGACATCGTCCTCGATCAGCGGCACGCCATGTGCCGCCAGCAGTTCGACCAGGGCCTGCTTTTTCGCGGGCGGCATCAGGCTGCCGAGCGGATTCGAGAAGCTGGTCATCAGCCAGCAGGCTTTTGGCTGGTGCTGTGCGATCGCGGCGGCAATCGCCTCCAGGTCTACGCCGTCGCGCGGATGGGTGGCCACCTCCACCGCCTTCAGCTCCAGCCGTTCCAGCGCCTGCAAGGCCGCGTAGAAACTGGGGGACTCGATCAACACCGTGTCTCCCGGCCGCGCCACCGCCTGCAAACACAGGTTCAGGGCTTCCAGCGCGCCATTGGTGATCACGATATCGTCCGCCGGCACCTGCACGCCATCGAGCTGGTAGCGCAACGCAATCTGGCGCCGCAGCTCCGCATTTCCGGGCGGCAGGTCGGCCACCGTGCTCCATGGGTCGATGTTGCGCAGCCTGGCAGCGGCGGCGCGCGCCAGCTTTTCGAGCGGGAACAGCAAAGGGCTGGGGAAGGCCGAACCGAAAGGCACGATGTCCGGCACGCGGCTCGCATCGAGCACGCTGAAAACCAGTTCGCTAACGTCCACGCGGGTCGAAGCGGCATCGGGCCGTGAAGCTTCCGGCTCGGGAGCCGGCGCCGCGCGGCGCGGCGCCACGTAATAGCCGGAGCGCGGACGGGACTCGATCAGGCCGCGCGCTTCGAGCAGGTAGTAAGCCTGGAATACCGTCGAAGGACTGACGCCGCGCCGCTCCTGCTGCTGCCGCACCGACGGCAGCCGCTCGCCTTCGCGCAGCACGCCGCTGGCCATCAATTCCGCAAGTTCATCGGCCAGCGCCTCATACAGCTTCAAACTGATCCCCTGTTTTCATACTACTTTTGATCCTGTCATTCTTCGGCAAGCAGGCGTATCCTTGGCATACATAAAGAATAACGGATGCATCATGCGAATTTTCTCATCAATCGCCATGCTTGTGGCCGCGCCCTTGCTGGCCCACGGGGCGCCTCCGCCTGCCGCCAGGCTGCCCGACACCGTCGAACAGCGCGTGGCTGCCTGCGTGGCCTGCCACAAGGCCAAGGAGGAAGGAGACGCGTTCTTCCCACGCATCGCAGGCAAGCCGGCCGGTTACCTGTATAACCAGCTGTTGAACTTCCGCGAAGGCCGCCGCAAGTACCCGATGATGACCTATATGGTCGAACAGCTGCCGGACGCCTACCTGCGCGAAATTGCCCAGTACTTCGCCGATCTGCACCCGCCCTACCCGCCTCCCGCGCCGAACAGCGCCACGCCGGCCATGATCGAGCGAGGCCGCAAGATCGTCCACGAGGGCGACCAGGCCAACCGGGTGCCCGCCTGCGTCGCCTGCCACGGCGAGAAACTGACTGGCGTTGCGCCCGCGATCCCCGGCCTGCTTGGCCTGCCGCGAGATTACATCAACGCGCAATTCGGCGCCTGGCGCAACAAGGTGCGCAAGGCCCACGCGCCGGACTGCATGGCCGATGTCGCCAACCGCCTGAGCGAGGCCGACGTGGCTGCCGTATCGGGATGGCTGGCGAGCCAGCCGGCCGATGCGGAAGCCCGCCCCGCCGGCACCGAAGTCCTGCCGCAGTGGGTCAAGTGCGGCGGCGTTCCACAAAGCTGATTTGCCATGAAAAGAATAATTCAATCCCTTATCGCTATCGTCGTGCTGCTGATCGTTGCGGCGGCCATCTACGTCTGGCCGCGGCGCGACGCGGGGCCGCCACCAAGCGCGGCATCGAAAGCCATGTCCGCCGCCGACAAAGTGGCGCGCGGCGCCTACCTGGCCAAGGCCGGCGACTGCATGGCCTGCCACACCACGCGCGGCGGTGCGCCGTATGCGGGCGGCCGCATCCTGCAAACCCCGGTCGGCGGCGTGGTATCGCCCAACATCACTTCCGACGCCGCGACCGGTATCGGCCGCTGGAGCGCGGACGATTTCTGGAACGCCCTGCATAACGGCATGTCCCGCGATGGCCGCCTGCTCTATCCAGCCTTCCCCTACACGAACTACACCACCGTCACACGCGACGATTCGGATGCGCTGTACGCCTACTTCCAGACCATTCCGGCCGTGAAGCGCGCCAATCAGCCGCACGAGCTGCGCTTCCCTTACAACCAGCAGATCGGCCTGGCCGTGTGGCGTGCGCTGTTCTTCAAACCGGGCGTGTATGAGGCCGACAAGTCCAAGCCGGCCGACTGGAACCGCGGCGCCTATCTGGTGAATGGCCTGGGACACTGCGTGGCCTGCCACAGCACGCGCAATGTGCTGGGCGCCAGCGACAACAGCCTGTCCGGCGGCCTGATTCCGGTGCTGGGCTGGTATGCGCCTTCGCTGACCTCGGACGCGGAAGCGGGCCTGGGCAACTGGCAGGTCGAGCATATTTCCGATTTGCTGAAGACGGGCATTTCGCCGCGCGCCACCGTGTTCGGCCCGATGGCGGAAGTCGTGCGCGAGAGCCTGCAGCACCTGACCGACGAGGACATCCACGCCATGGCCGTGTACCTGAAGTCTTTGCCGGCCGAGCATGAGGGACGTCCGCAGTATGAACGCTCGAAGGAGGCGGAGGCTATTGCCTTCCTCGCCGCCGGCGACAAGATTTATCGCAAGGCCTGCATGGACTGCCACGGCGAAGGCGGCGAAGGCATTCCGCCGCATTACCCGCCCCTGTCCGGCAACCGCGCGCTGACCATGGACGAAGCGGTGAATCCGATCCGCATCGTGCTCAATGGCGGCTTCGCACCAGGCACCTCCGGCAACCCACGGCCTTACGGCATGCCGCCGTTCAGCCATTCATTGAATGATCTGGAAGTGGCTCAGGTGGTCAGTTATTTGCGCAGCGCATGGGGCAACAACGCCCCGCCGGTTTCCAGCGTGGACGTGAACCGATACCGCAACGTGCCGTTGGATTGATTGGCGTCCCGGAACGCGTAGGGCGGATCATTGATCCGCCGTGCGTGATCGGCCGGCGGCTCACCCGATCTCGGCGAACCCAATCCGATCCGTGGTCGCATTGCGCGCATCATCCACGCTGACCTTCTTCCCTGCCAGCAGCGTGCGCAACGCCGAATTCATCGTATGGCAGCCTTCCGAATCCTTATGTTCCATCAGCTGACGGATACCGGACAAATTCGCCCCCTCGATCAAATCCTTCACCTCCGGGTTGATGGTCAGCGACTCGGTGGCCAGGTAATAGCCGTCCGCATCCTGCGCCGGCAGCAAGGCCTGGCACAGCACGCCGCGCAGCGCATGCGCCAGCGCCTGGTTCTGCGATTCGGAATTCCCCAGCAGGCGCATCATCTTCTGCAGCCCCAGCTCCGTGGAGCGCGCATGCAGGGAAGCAAGCACCAGCGGACCGGATTCCGCCAGCGCCAGCGCCTCGCGCGCCGTTTCCGCATCGCGGATCTCGCCGATCACGATCACGTCCGGACGCTCGCGCAGTGCATCCTTCGCGCCCAGGTCGAAGGTTTCAACGTCGCCGTCGAAGCCCACCTCGCGCTGGGTGATCACGCATTTGCGCTGGGGGATCAGGGTTTCGACCGGGTCCTCGATGGTGATGATATGGCCCGACCGGGTCTTGTTGATCTCGTCCAGCATCGAAGCGATGGTAGTGGACTTGCCCTGGCAGGTGTCGCCGATGATCAGCAGCAGGCCGCTGGTCAGGTGGGCGAACTTCGTTTCGTTGGGACGCAGGCCCAGCGACGCCAGGGGCAGCGGTTCGCGCGGGAAGCGGCGCACGACGCAGCCCAGTCGCTTCTTGCCCTGGAAGGAGAAGCAGTTGGCACGGATGCGCGCGGTGTGCAGGTCGATGGCGCGGTCGAAGGCGCGGTCCTGGATACGCTCGCGCCAGTTCGGCTCCACCACTTCAAAGAATTCCTCCAGTTCCTCGCGCGTGATCGGCGAATCGCTCACCGCCACCATGCCTTTCGGCTGGCGCAGCAGCAAGGGGCTGTTCTGGTGGATCAGGATATCGCTGAATACCAGTTTTGAGTTCAGCAGGTGCAGGATCTGTTCGACCAGGGTACCGAACACCGGATGGTCTTCGTTCTCGATATAGGACAGGGTCCGAATTTGCGAGTTTTCCATTTGCCTCTGCTTCCTCTGGTAGTTTTGTACAGCTTGCCATGATTCTATTTCATTTGCGCAACGGATATAAGGCCCTTGCATCCTAGGTACAACAGTTGACCCGCCCCACTTTGAGCGTAGAATGAATTTCAGGGGGATCAGATCATGCCTGCTACTCGCGCCATCCTGCTTGCTGCCGCACTTGCTGAATTGGCCACATCCGCCGCGGCCCAAACATTCGAGCAGCGCTGCGCCTCCGAGATCCAGCCCAACTTCACCATCCGCTCCGTCCATTCCGGTTATCGCGTCGACAACACCGTCTCGACCAAGGTGCTGGTCAACCGCGCCATGCACGCCCGCAGCGGCGACATGACCCTGGGCCTGACCTCCGCCACCTCGCGCGTCCAGGTCGACATGGACGGCAAGATGCTGGTCAAAGAGGACGGCAGCAAGGAGTGCCTGGCGCCGCAGATCGAGATCGAACTGCGCTACCTGCCCCTGCACGTCTACGTGGCGCGCGAGTTTTCGCCTTCCGGCTGCCCCTACCGCACGGTGCTAGCCCACGAAATGGACCACGTCCGGCTCTACCTGGAGCACCTGCCCAAGGTGGAACAGCGCCTGCGCGCGGCCCTGGAGGAGCACTACGAGATGCACCCGATCGTCGCCCCGCCCGGCAAGGCGCTGAATGTGCTGTACGAGCAGCTGGACCAGTGGCTCTGGCCCATGATCAAGACGGAAATGCGGCGCGTGGAGCAATACCAGCAGGACCTGGACAGCCATGAGGAGCAGTTCCGCCTCAGTATGGCGTGCAATGGTGAGGTGGCGTACAACGTCAAGGGACGCTATTGATCGTCCGCCGCCGGTCCTCATCTGGCCGGCGCGCGCACACGGCGAACGACCACGAACGCATCGTAGGGCGGATCATTGATCCGCCGTTGTGCCGCCTGCGGCGCGTCCGCCTTGCACCGCCAAAGTGCATTCTATTCCCCGCTGAGCGCACTCTGTCGCAATCGTGAGGCGGCGGCCGGCTCCCCTGAACTAT
>DASWYX010000150.1:0-6694 GCA_036404755.1 Pseudoduganella sp. | reverse complement strand
ACCGCCAGGGCAATGTGTATGTGATCGAGAACCAGAACCCCAGCCCGTCCAAGCAATCAGGCCTGGTGCTGCGCAAGCTGGGCGCGGCCGGCCAGGTCAGCACGCTGGCCGATTACAGCAACTGGTTCGGCAAGCCGGGCGCGCAGCCCGAGCCAGGCTTCATTTACCCGAGCGGCATCGCGGCCGACAGCCAGGGCAATCTGTTCATCTCCGACCGCCAGGTGCTGTCCAACAGCCGCAGCCTGGTTCACAAGCTGGGCGCGGACGGCGCGAACACCGTGTTTGCCGGCACCGACCAGACGGTCAGCGCCTCGGTCAAGGATGGCACCGGCAAGGATGCGCGTTTCAGCGCCCCCACCCTGCTCGGCATCGATGGCGCGGACAACCTGTATGTACGCGACGACCTGGATAAGCAATACCTGCGCAAGATCACGCCGCAAGCCGTGGTCACCACCATCGACAGCCTGCCGGCCGAGCTGAACGCTGACCTGAACGGCAATACCTACCGCGTCGATCCGATCCGCTTCGTGGTCCTGCAGCGCGCCAAGGACGGCACCGAGCGCGTGATCGCGGGCGTGGATGGCGCCGGCGGCAACCGCCTGGGCGCCCTGCCCGGCGGCCTGGCGCGGCCGATCGCCATCGCCAGGCTTGGCCCGGCGAGCTACGCCGTGATCGCGGAGACGGCAATCCTGAAGCTGGTGGTGCCGCACTGAGGTAAAATGAGCCCTTTTCCCGGCGCCGCCGGAATCGTGCTTTATATATTAGTAGGTAGCCAATGCTAGACAATCTGACCCAGCGCCTTGCCAAGGTCGTCAAGACCATGCGCGGCGAAGCGCGCCTGACCGAGTCCAACACCGCCGAGATGCTGCGCGACGTGCGCCTGGCGCTGCTGGAGGCCGACGTGGCCCTGCCGGCCGTGCGCGAGTTCGTCGCCAGGGTCAAGGAAAAAGCCTTGGGCGAGGAAGTGATTTCCTCGCTGACGCCGGGCCAGGCCCTGGTCGGCGTGGTGCAGCGCGAGCTGGCCGCCCTGATGGGCGCCGACCTTGGTCCGGAAGCGACCCAGCTCAGTTTTGCGCAGCAGCCGCCGGCGATCATCCTGATGGCCGGCCTGCAGGGCGCCGGCACGACCACCACCGTCGGCAAGCTGGCCAAATACCTGAAGGAACAAAAGAAGAAGAAGGTGCTGACCGTGTCGGCGGACGTGTACCGTCCCGCCGCTATCGCCCAGCTGCAATCGGTGACCGGCCAGGTCGGCGCCGACTTCTTCCCGTCCACCGCGCAGGACAAGCCGGTCGATATCGCACTGGCCGCGCTGGACTGGGCCAAGAAGCACTACCACGACGTGCTGATCATCGACACCGCGGGCCGCCTCGGTATCGACGAAGAGATGATGAAGGAGATCGCCGCCGTGCACGGCGCGGTCAAGCCGGTCGAGACCCTGTTCGTGGTCGACGCCATGCTGGGCCAGGATGCGATCAATACCGCCAAGGCCTTCAACGATGCGCTCCCGCTGACCGGCGTGGTGCTGACCAAGCTCGATGGCGATTCGCGCGGCGGCGCGGCGCTGTCCGTGCGCCATATCACGGGCAAGCCGATCAAGTTTGCCGGTGTCTCCGAAAAACTGGACGGCCTGGAAGCCTTCGATCCGGCCCGCATGGCCAACCGCGTGCTGGGCATGGGTGACATCCTGGCCCTGGTCGAGGAAGCGCGCAAGGGCGTGGACGAGAAGGCGGCGGCCGAACTGGCGGCCAAGGTCAAGTCGGGCGGCAAGTTCGACATGAATGACTTCAAGTCGCAGCTGACGCAGATGAAGAAGATGGGCGGCATGTCCGGCCTGCTCGACAAGCTGCCGGCGCAGTTCCAGCAGGCAGCGTCCGGCGCGAATATGGACCAGGCGGAAAAGCAGGTGCGCCGCATGGTCGGCATCATCGACTCGATGACGCCGGCCGAACGCGCCAAGCCGGAGTTGATCAAGGCGGCCCGCAAGCGCCGCATCGCGGCCGGCGCCGGTGTCCAGGTGCAGGAAGTGAACCGCATGCTGAACCAGTTCGAGCAGATGCAGACGATGATGAAAAAGCTGTCCGGCGGCGGCCTGATGAAGATGATGAGGTCGATGAAAGGCATGATGCCGGGCCTGCGCTGATTCGCCTTTTTCCCCTATGAGAGCCGCCTTTTTGGCGGCTTTTTACATTTTGTAGCTGCTTTAACGTGTGTTTCCCACAAAAAAGGGAAAAAACACTTGCATAAGCTGCAAATCCCTACCAATATTAGCCGTGCGAATGTATTGCGCAATTTTTCCAAGTGTTTGTTAAGGAGGCTCGAATATGGCAACAGCCAAGAAAACCCCAGCAGCACCAGCAAAAAAAGCGGCCGCCAAGCCAGCCGCCAAAAAGGCAGCTCCGGCCAAAGCCGCTGCCAAACCTGCAGCAGCAAAGAAAGCAGCACCGGCCGCACGCAAGCCAAATGCCGCTTTCATGAAAGAGATGACTCCTTCGTCCGCACTGTCCGCGGTGGTCGGCTCGGCTCCACTGCCACGCACCGAAGTGACCAAGAAAGTGTGGGATTATATTAAGAAGCTGAATCTGCAAGATGCCGCCAACCGCCGCATGATTAATGCAGACGATAAGCTCAAAGCCGTTTTCGGCGGCAAATCTCAAGTCTCCATGTTCGAAATGACCAAGCTGATCTCCGATCACCTGAAATAAAGCGCCTCCGGCTGTTGCAGCCGCATGAAAGCCCCGATGCTCCGCGCTCGGGGCGTTTTTTTTTATCGTTCGCAAGTCAGGCCTTTCGTCTCTACGTCCAACAATGGAGTGCCGCCATGGTGATCCTGTACGCAGCAACGATCTTTCTCAGCGCCTTCCTTCTTTTCCAGATCCAGCCCCTGATCGGCAAGATGATCCTGCCCCTGTTCGGCGGATCGGCTGCGGTGTGGAGCACTTGCATGCTGTTCTTCCAGGTCCTGCTGCTGCTCGGCTATCTGTATGCGCACCTGACCACCCGCTACCTGCGTCCGCGCTGGCAGGTCTGCTTGCATCTGGGCCTGCTGGCGATCAGCGCGGCCCTGTTGCCGATCGCGTCCGGTCCCGGCTGGAAACCGGAGGGCGACGCCGACCCCACGCTGCTGATCGTCGGCCTGATGGCCACGGCCATCGGCCTGCCCTACTTCCTGCTGTCGTCCACTGGTCCGCTGGTCCAGGCGTGGTTCGCGGCGGAGCGCCCGGGCAGCGTGCCGTACCGGCTGTTCGCCCTTTCCAACTTCGGCTCGATGCTGGGTCTGATCAGCTATCCCATACTGTTTGAGCCGTGGTTGCCGCTGCCGCGCATGGCGCTGGGCTGGTCGATCGCCTACGCCTGCTTCGTGCTGGTGTGCGCCGCGCTGACGCTGCGCGGCCTGCGCAGGCCGGCGCCCCCTGCGGCGCAGCCGTCCGCCGCGGACGGCAAGGGACCAGCGCCGGCGGCTGGACAATGGCTGCTGTGGGCGCTGCTGGCGGCCATTGCCACCGTGCTGCTGATGTCCGTGACCAGCCACCTTACGCAGGATATCGCCCCCATCCCGCTGCTGTGGGTCCTGCCGCTGGCCACCTACCTGCTTACCTTCATCCTCTGCTTTGAAGGGCGCGGCTGGTACCGCCGCTCGCGCTACCTGCCGCTGCTGGGGGTGGCCTTGCTCGGCATGGGCGTCCTGTATCTGGCCTCCGCGGCACTCACGCGCAATATGGAGCTGGTGGTGGCGGCCTACTGCATCGGCCTTTTCCTGTCCTGCATGGTGTGCCACGGCGAACTGGCGGCCCTGAAGCCACCGGCGGCATACCTGACCAGTTTTTACCTGATGGTGGCGGCCGGCGGCGCTGCGGGCGGCATCTTCGTCACCATCATTGCGCCGCGCATTTTTTCGGGCGACTACGAATTGCTGCTGTCCATCCTGGCGCTGATGCTCACCATCTCCCTGATGATTTATCGCGAGCCGGCCGGCTCGCCCCATCCCCGCATCAGCAAGGAGAGCTGGCTGAAGGCGACAGTGTTCGCGGTCACGCTCATCTCAATACTGACGCTGGGGAAGATTTTCTACCTCGACCGCTCGCAGATAAAGCTGCGCAATTTCTACGGCACGCTCAAGGTGCAGGACCTGGAAAACGAAGCGGGGCCGCACCGGCGCCTGGCGCACGGCGTCATCATGCATGGCATGCAGCTGCTGGCCAGCGACAGGAAGCGCTGGCCGACCAGCTACTACGGCACCGCCAGCGGCGCGGGCATGGCCGTCGCGCAAGGCCAGGCCGGCGGCCCGCAGCGCATCGGGGTGGTCGGCCTGGGAGCCGGCACCATGGCCGCCTATTGCCGCCCGGGCGACTACTACCGCTTCTACGAAATCAATCCGCTGGTGATCAGTCTCGCCCGGCAGCAGTTCACCTTCCTGGCCGGCTGCCAGGCCAGCGTGGATATCGTCGCCGGCGACGCGCGGCTGTCGCTGGAGCGCGAACCCTCGCAGCAATTCGACGTACTGGTACTGGATGCGTTTTCAGGCGACGCCGTTCCCATCCATCTGCTCACGAAGGAAGCCTTCGCCATCTACCTGCGCCACCTGAAGCCTGGCGGCATCCTTGCCGTGCACACGTCCAATCTGCACCTGAACCTGGTACCTGTGGTCAAGCTCGCGGCCGACCAGTTGCAATTGCGGGCCCGCCGGGTGCTTTCGGCATCCGATGCCAAAAAACTGGTGACGCCCGCCGAATGGGTGCTTATCAGCCGCGACCCCGCCCTGCTGCAATCCGGGCAGATCGGCAAGACGGCGGAGGAAATTGCCACGCCCAAAGCGGCGCAACCATGGACCGACGATTACAGCAGTGTCTACAGCATCATGCGCTGAGGGCAGCGGACGCGCTTACAGCTTCCACTTGTTCCAGGCGGAGAGGACGGCGTTGGGGTATTCGGGGCGGCCGCGGCTGCCGTTGTAGCGGCCGAGCGCGAGATAGAGGTTGCCGCCTTCCATGTCCAGGTACATGCGCAGGATGGCGCAGCCGTAGCGCAGGTTGGTCTGCATGTTGAACAGCTTGCGGCGGTCGCTGTCGCCGATGATGTTGGTCCAGAAGGGCATCACCTGCATGTAGCCGCGCGCGCCGACGAGCGACACCGCGTACTTGCGGTAGGCCGATTCGACCTGGATCAGCCCGAGCACCAGGCCGGGATCAAGGCCGGCGCGGCGCGCTTCGTACCAGGCCGTTTCGAGGAATTCGCGGCGCTGCATTTCGTCCGGCAGCTTGCGCCGCAGGCGGTCGGACATGGCGGCATGCCACGCGTCGTACTGCGCCTTGTCGGACGGATTGAGGAACACGGGCTTGGGCGGCCGCGAGTCCAGGATGGCGTTGGAGAGCGCCAGCCGCACCGAGTCGGCCAGCGCTTCCTCTTTCTGGTTGCCGGCAAAGCCGAACGGCGCCGACAGCACGCCGGCCGAGAAGGCCAGGACGTACCACCAGCGCAGCGGCCGCGCCCACCAGCGGCGGCGTTCACGGCCTGCGGGCAGCGGCTTGGCGGCTTCCGGCATCACTGCTGGACTTTGCCCTTGATGAAGGAAACGATGTCGGCCAGCGGCACGGCGGTGGCTTCGGCATCGCGGCGGCCCTGGTATTCCAGGTTGCCTTCCTTCAGGCCGCGCTCGCCGATCACAACGCGGTGCGGCACGCCGATCAGTTCCCAGTCCGCGAACATGGCGCCCGGACGCAGGCCGCGGTCGTCCACGATCACGTCGATGCCGGCTGCCTGTGCGGCGGCGTACAGCTTGTCGGTCTCCTCCTTCACCAGTTCGGAGCGGTCATAACCCATCGGGCACAGCACCAGCTCGAAGGGAGCCAGCGAGGTCGGCCAGATGATGCCCTTGTCGTCGTAGTTCTGCTCGATGGCGGCGCCCAGGATACGGGTGATGCCGATGCCGTAGCAGCCCATTTGCAGCGGGGCCGGCTTCTGGTTCTCGTCGAGGAAGGTGGCCTGCATGGCCTCGGAGTAGGCGGTGCCCAGCTGGAACACGTGGCCCACTTCGATGCCGCGCTCGATCGCCAGCACGCCCTTGCCGTCCGGCGAAGGATCGCCTTCGACCACGTTGCGCAGGTCGGCGACGATGGCCGGTTCGGCCATGTCGCGGCCCCAGTTGGCGCCCATGTAGTGGTAGTCGGCTTCATTGGCGCCGGTCACGAAGTCAGACATCAGCGCCACCGTGCGGTCGGCCACCACGGTGACCGGCGCCTTGGTGCCGATCGGCCCCAGGTAGCCGGGCACGCAGCCGTACACTTCCTGGATTTCCGCCTCGGTGGAGAAGCGGTTCTGCGCCAGGCCCGGCACCTTGCCGGCCTTGATCTCGTTCAGCTCATGGTCGCCGCGCAGCAGCAGCATGAAGTATTCCTTCTTGCCGTCTTCCTTTTCGACGGTCAGCGCGATGGTCTTTACGGTCTGCTTCAGGTCGATGTTCAGCAGCTTGGCGACGTCTTCGCACTTGGCCGCCTTTGGCGTGGAAGTCTTGGCCAGCGCCGCGGAGGCCGCAGCGCGGCTGCCATTCGCCACCGCTTCGGCGGCTTCGATATTGGCCGCGAAGTCGGAGGTCGGGCAATAGACCAGCGCGTCTTCGCCGGTGGAGGCGATCACGTGGAATTCGTGCGAGCCGGTGCCGCCAATGGCGCCGTTATCCGCGGCCACGGCGCGGAAC
>DASWYX010000149.1:0-5291 GCA_036404755.1 Pseudoduganella sp. | reverse complement strand
CGGCACGAACTGGGTAAACGAATTGACGACGGCGATGATCGGTTTTTCGAAGTCACCATCCTTCATGCCAGTCGCGCGCCACAAAGCGCGCGCGCCTGCCATATTGCGGCCTTGGGTAGTCGTTCTTGAGCGGTATTGGGGCATGGCGGATTCTCCTCAGATAGATCCTTTCAGATTGCCTTGCCCACGTCAGGTTGTCAAATATATGATTCACATATCAGTGAGTCGAAAAACATATCATGGGATCCAATGTCGAGCTGCGCCAGCTACGCTATTTCGTAACTGTTGCCGAGGAATTACATTTTGGACGGGCCGCGCGCCGCCTTCACATGACGCAGCCGCCCCTGTCCCAGACCATTCTCGCCATGGAGGACATGCTGGGCGCGGCCCTGTTCGACCGTAACCGCCGCGGCGTCGCCCTCACGCCGGCCGGCGAAGCCCTGCTGCCGGAAGCGCGCCGCCTGCTGGTCCAGGCGCAGCAGCTGCCGGAACTGGTGCAGAAGGCGGCGACGGGCGCGGTCGGGCATCTGTCCCTGGCTTTCGTTTCCTCGGCCGACTACAGCGTGCTGCCGCCCTCCCTGCGCGCCTACCGCGCCGCCTTCCCCCACGTGCAGATCACGCTGAAGGAAGCCACGTCCGACGTGCAGCTGGAAGACTTGCTGCAGGGCCGTGTCGATGCCGGCCTGCTGATCCCACCCCTGCCGGACAAGGCCAGGCAGGAGCTGGATTACATGGCCGTGCTGAGCGAGCCGCTGATCCTCGCCTCCCCCGCCGGCCTGCCGGAGCTGAAGGGCGTTCACATGGCCACCCTGCGCGAGCTGCCCAACCTGCCGCTGATCATCTTCCCGCGCGCCATTTCGCCATCGCTGTACGACTCCATCCTGGCCGTTTTCCGCAGCGCCGGCATCACGCCCATCATCGGCCAGGAAGCGATACAAATGCAGACAATCGTGAGCCTGGTCTCTGCTGGCATGGGCATCGCACTTGTGCCACAATCCGTGTCGAATCTACGGCGACCGGGAGTAGAATACCGGCCGCTCGCGCATAACTCGCCAACCGTCGAAACAGGACTGGCCTGGCGCCGCGACAATGCCTCGCCGGTTCTGCGGGGCTTCCTCGATTTGATGAGAAAGAGAGTCTGAATGCCGCTTGTTCACCCGATGCCCGATCCGGTTGCCTTCCACATTGGCCCGGTCGCGGTTCACTGGTATGGCCTGATGTATGTGCTGGCCTTCGCCCTGTTCATCGCCCTCGGCCGCGTGCGCATCCGGCAGCCGCATATCGCGGCGCAGGGCTGGAAGAACCAGGACCTGGACGATATGCTTTTCTATGGCATGCTGGGCGTGATCATTGGCGGGCGCCTGGGTGAAGTGCTGTTCTACCGTCCCGCCTATTTCGCCGCCAACCCGCTGGAAATCTTCATGGTCTGGCATGGCGGCATGTCCTATCACGGCGGCTTCCTCGGCGTGCTGATCGCGATGGCGCTGTGGTCGCGCAAGGCGAAACGCAATCTGCTGGACGTGTATGACTTCATCGCGCCGCTGGTCCCGCTGGGCTATGCCTGCGGACGCCTGGGCAACTTCATCAACGCCGAACTGCCGGGGCGCGTGGTGTCCAATCCGGACCTGCCGTGGGCCATGGTGTGGCCGGGCGTCGAGGGCCTGCGCCACCCGTCGCCGATCTACCAGATGCTGGTGGACGGCATCCTGGTGTTTTGCATCCTGTGGCCTTATGCGCGCAAGGCGCGTCCCCGCCTGGCGGTCGGCGCCATGTACACGCTGCTGTATGGCTGCGCGCGTTTCGTGACGGAGTACTTCCGCACGCCGGACTGGGAAATCAGCGTGGCCGGCCTGCCGGTCACCTCGGGCCAGATGCTGTCCCTGCCGATGATCCTCGCCGCCATCGCTATGCTGGTGTGGGCTTACCGTCAACCACACCAACTCGCACCGAAAGCGGCCAGTTGATCGTCATGCGGTGCTGAGGGTCGCCCCAGCAGCGCGCAAATTCATCACGGAACGGCGCCAGTGGATCGGCGCCGTTTTTTTCTTTGTAGGTTGCCACGGCGGACCAGCTTTCCAGGTAGTTCATGAAGCGCCTCAGGTCCCATCTGGCCGTCAGCATGGCCGACGGCATCTCGATGCGCTGGAACGGGAAAGGGATCGTGCGGTAGCCGTTTTCCACGTGCGCCCGCTCGGGCGCCCAGTAGCCGTTCAGCACTTCGTTATACAGCCGGTGGATCAGGATATCCACGTCCGGCGTTGCCTCCAGCAGGTTGTAGGAGATCACGGCGAGCAGCCCGCCAGGCTTGCTGACGCGGCGTACTTCCTTGTAGAAGCCATCGATGTCGAACCAATGCAGGGCCTGGGCGACCAGGGTGAGGTCGACGCTGTTCGCTTCCAGGCTGCTGCGGTCCGAGGGCTCGCAGCGGTAGCTGATGTTGTCCGTAATCGGCGCGCGGTCGAGCTGGGGCTGGCTGACGTCCGTGCCCACGACCCTGTCGAAGTGGCTCGCCAGGTCGATCGTGGCCTGGCCAGAGCCGCAACCCACGTCCCACGCCAGTTCACGGCCCGGCGCCAGTTCGGCCAGTTTGGCGAACAGCTGAGGATCGTAGCCAGGCCGGCTGGCGCGGTAGGCGTCCGATTGCTTGGTGAAGAGTTCTGCAGTGCTCATGATTTCGTTCCCTTACAAGATGCCCGCTGCGCCAGCCAGCGCACCGGCGGCGATCAGGTAGACTGGATTGATCTTTGTTCCATACACGATGGCGGCGGACAGCAAGGCTAATCCTATCGCGATTACGCTGGCGTTGGCCATACTCAGGAAGCTCCATGCGGCGGCGGCCAGCATGCCGGCCGACAGCGGCGCCAGGGCCTGGCGCAGCGCCCGCGTCCAGCGATTGCTCCGCCCGGCCGTTTCGCCTTCGCCCTTGCGCCGGGCCGTCCGGCCGCGCCTTGCGGCCAGCTTCGCCGCCCCCAGCGCGAGCAGCGATGACGGCACAATCACCGCCGCCGTCGTCGCCAGCGCGCCGGCCATGCCGCCGATCAGCCAGCCCACCAGCGTAATGAACAGCACATTCGGCCCCGGCGCCGCCTGCGCCAGCGCGTAGACCGCCGAGAACTGCTCGCTCGTCAGCCAATGATTCTGTACCGCCACATAATCATGAATATCCGGCGCCACCAGCACCACTCCGCCGCCAATCGCCGACAGCGACAGCACCGCCAGATGCAACGACAGCCCGCTCAAATTGACCCCGCTCACGGCAGCCTCCACACAAACGCAAACATCACAAACCCGAACGGCGCCAGCGCACACACCACCGTCACCAGCCCAAGCTTCAACACTCCCAGGCCCACGAAAGCCATCGCCAGCAGCGCCACTTGCGTCACCCGCCGCGCAACCCGCGCCTCCGCCGCTCCTGTTGCTTCCCTCGCCTCCACCGCCACCGCCGCTTCCATCGCCTCCTGCGTACCAATCTCCTCGCGCTCAGCGCCCCGGTCCCGCACCGTTCCCATCGCCACCGCCGCGTCCCCGCCCGTCGCCCCCGCAGCGACCAGCGCCGTCTGCCCCCCGCCCCGGCCCCCTTGCTCGCCTTCGCCCTCTCCCTCGCCCGCGCCGCCAACGCGCCGCTGCGCGGCCAGCCCGACGGACGCGCCCTCAGTTGCCGACGTCACCGCCCCCAGCCCCGCGCCGTCGACGTCGTCCGCGCCGGGCGCCCAATTGGCGAAGGTCGACGGGGCGGCGCTCGACAAGCCAGCACCCACAAGCCCCGCAGCGGCCACAGCGTCCGCGCCCGCCGCCACGACAGTGCCGGCAAACGGCGTGCCCCGCGTCGAGCTCACGGACGCACGCCGCGAGCCAGCCGCACCGTCCACGTCCTCCGCAAACATGGCGCCTGCGGACGCATCGCACCGCGCCGCGCCCACAGCGGCAAAGGCGTCTTTGCCGGCCGCAGTCAGCGTGAGGGAAGGTGCAGAAGGCGAAGTCACGGGACGGGCGCGGGCCGGGCCAGCAGGCCGCGGAGCGTCGTCGCGCCACATGCCCCGCGCCAGCTTGCCCGCCGTGGCGAGAATCAGCCCGGCGGCGGCAGCGGCCATGCCCTGCAGGGCGTGGGCGAATAAGGCGGACGTGGCCAACTCCTGGTAGCCCACGCCAAGCGCAATCACAATGAAGAAGGGGGCGACGAGCAGGCCGGCCAAAGCGGCAAGCGCACCGCCGGTACCGGCAAAGCGCTGACCGACAATCACGGCCAGGTTGCAGATCGTGGGACCGGGCAGCAGTTGCGCGATACTGAGCAGCTGCGCGAATTCGCTGTCGCTGAGCCAACGGGACCGTTCAACGAGATAGCGGTAAGCAAACGGCAGCACACCACCAAACCCCAACAACGCCATCTGCGAGAACAGCTTGAACAGCGCCCAGCAATTGATCTTCATGGCCGACTCCCCTCATCCATGAAGCCCAGTATAGTTCTGCACCGAACATATGAAAAATATATAAAATAAATACCATCCATATGCATCAGGTATGCACGCCATGAACCTCAGACAGCTCGAAATCTTCCTCGCCGTCGCCCGCCACGGCAGCTTCACTGCCGCAGCGGAAAAGCTGCCGATGGCCCAGCCGGCCGTCAGCCTCGCCATCCACAAGCTGGAAGATTCGCTGGATGCGAAACTCTTCGTCCGCGAGAAAACCGGCGCCACGCTCACCGACGAGGGCAGAGTGCTGGTCCGCCACGCCGAAGCCGTATTGTCGCAACTGGAAAACGCAAGACAGGACATCGGCGCCTTCAGCAAGCTGGCATCAGGCCACGTCACACTCGGCGCGCCGGCCATGGTGGCCGGTTACGTGCTGCCGTCCCTGCTGAGCAGCTTCCGCCGCCAATTCCCCGGCATCTCGCTCTCCGTGCGCCAGGCCGGCGCGAAAGCCATCGAGGAGGAAATCCGCAGCGGACAAATCGACTTCGGCCTGATCTCCGACTGGCGCAACTCGGAAGACCTGCACGCGGAGCACATCAGCAGCCACAGGATCGTCGCCTGCGTCGCCAAGCGCTCAAAGCTCGCGCAGGCAAAGTCGCTGAGCTGGCAGCAGTTGTTCGAACATCCCTTGATCTTGTTCCCGCAGGACTACTACATGCGGCAGGTCGTGGACCACGCCTCCGCGCGGCTGCACGCGAAAGTCCAGGTCGCGATGGAAGTGGAGTCGATACCCCTGATCGTGGGCCTGGCCGAGCGCGGCGTCGGCGTGGCGACCCTGCTCGACAACGCCGCCGAAGCGCACGCCAGCCAGGTCGCCCGCCT
>DASWYX010000148.1:0-4451 GCA_036404755.1 Pseudoduganella sp. | reverse complement strand
CCGATCGGCAAAATCGGCGGCGTATCGGTAATGCCGAGAAAACCCGCATACTTGTAGTAAGCAAGCAACACCAGGTTGGCGGCGACGGCCGCCGAAAGCCAGCGGATGCGCGCTTGCCCCTGCGCCACGCGGATGCGCAGCGCACAGCCATAGTTCAGCGTGATGGACGCCAGCAGCAGCGGCACATAGCGCACATCCCACCATCCGTAGAAGAAGATGGACGCCAGCGCCAGCCAGCCGATAGCCAGGTCCGGCGCACGGCGGGCGGCGGCGAAATAGACGATCAATGTGATCGGCAAAAACGCCAGCAAAAAACTGAAGGAGTTGAACAGCATGGATGCCTCATCAGGACTGATGAAGCATCATAAGCTTAATTAGTATTCAACTGCTACCTCCTGAGCACCGACTACTTGCTCAAGAGCAATCTTCAACGCATCGGATGGCGCCACGCGCCATTCATCGCCCAGTTGCAGCACGCAATCGATGCCTTGCGGCTTGATGCGCATGGCGATCGGCAGGCCGTATTCGTCGCGGTGCGCGGACAACACTTCCTTCAGCTTGGCCGATGGCACGGCGCCCGGCAGCGCCCAACCCATCTGGCGGCCGAACTGCACGCGCGCAGCGGTGATGTCGTAAACCTTTTCCGCCGTGATGCGCAGGCCGCCGGAGAAGCGGTCTTCGGACACCTTGCCCGTCACGCACAGGAACTCGTCTTCCTTGAACATATGCTTGTTCGGCTCGAACAGCTCGTTGTACACGGTGACTTCCACCACGGCGGTCTTGTCGTCCAGCGTGATGATCAGCAGCTTGCCGCGCTGGGTCATCTGCGTGCGCACGCCGGTGATCACGCCCGCCATCATGCGCGGCTCGCGCGACGGCTCCAGTTCGGACAGCTTGGTGCGCGCAAAGCGGCGCGCCTCCGCGTGGTAGGAATCGAACATATGGCCCGACAGGTAGTAGCCGAGCGCGGTCTTCTCTTCCGCCAGCTTCTGGCGGTCGGTCCAGGGCGTGGCCTTCACGTAGTCCGGCGGAGCGACCAGGTCGGAATCGTCGCCGCCGAACAGGCTGACCTGGTTGGCCGACTTGGCTTCCTGGTCCGCATATTCCATCGCAAAGCCGACGGACGCGAACAGCACCGCGCGATCCACGCCGAAGCTGTCGAAGGCGCCCGAGCGGATCAGGGCTTCGATGGTGCGGCGGTTGATCTGCTTCTTGTCCACGCGCTTGCAGAAGTCGAACAGGCTGGTGAACGGGCCGCCGCTCTTGCGCGCCGCGATGATGGCCAGGATCGCATTCTCGCCCGCGCCCTTCACGCCGCCCAGGCCATAGCGGATGTTCTTGACCGGCTTGCCCGTGACGGACGGCGCTTCGCCGTCCGGACGGAAGCGGTAGTCGGACTTGTTGATATCCGGCGGCAGCATCGTCAGGCCGCAGACCTCGATCGAGTCTTCGACCAGGATCTTCACCTTGTCCGTATCGTCCATGGCCAGCGACATGTTGGCTGCCATGAACGCGGCGGTGTGGTGGTGCTTCAGGTAGGCCGTGTGATAGGACAGCAGCGCATACGCGGCCGCGTGCGACTTGTTGAAGCCGTAGCCCGCGAACTTCTCCATCAAGTCGAAGATCTCGTCGGCCTTCTCTTCGGTCAGGCCACGTTCGCCGGCGCCCTTGCGGAAGATCGCGCGGTGCTCGGCCATCTCCTCGGCCTTCTTCTTACCCATCGCACGACGCAGCATGTCCGCGCCGCCCAGCGAGTAGCCGCCGATGATCTGCGCCATCTGCATAACCTGTTCCTGATAAACCATGATGCCGTAGGTTTCGGACAGGATGCCCTCGGTACGCGGGTCAGGATAGTCGAACTTCTCGCCGTGCTTACGTTTGCAGAAGTCCGGAATCAGGTCCATCGGGCCCGGACGGTACAGCGCCACCAGCGCGATAATGTCTTCGAAGCGGTCGGGACGCGCGTCCTTCAGCATGCCCTGCATGCCGCGCGATTCAAGCTGGAACACGGCGACGGTTTTCGCCTTGGTCAGCAGCTCGTAGGATGGACGGTCGGTCAGCGGCACGCGGGAAAGGTCGAAGTCCGCCATCGCCGGATCGAGATCCTTGATGTAGTTGACGGCGCGGTCCAGGATGGTCAGCGTGGTCAGGCCCAGGAAGTCGAACTTCACCAGGCCGACGGCTTCCACGTCATCCTTGTCGTACTGCGACACCACGCCCGAATCGCCGGACTGCGTGTACAGCGGGCAGAAGTCGGTCAGCTTGCCCGGCGCGATCAGCACGCCGCCGGCGTGCATGCCGATGTTACGGGTGATGCCTTCCACCTGCTGCGCGAGGTCGAGCAGCTGGCGCACTTCCTCTTCGTTTTCCTGGCGTTCCTTCAGCAGCGGTTCTTCCTCGATCGCCTCGGCAATCGACACCGGCTTGCCCGGCTTGAACGGAATCAGCTTGGACACGCCATCGCAGAAGTTGTAGCCGAAGTCCATCACGCGGCCCACGTCGCGGATCGCGCCCTTTGCCGCCATCGTACCGAAGGTCGCGATCTGCGACACCGCGTCGCGGCCGTACAGGTCCTTCACGTGCTGGATCACCAGTTCGCGCTTTTCCTGGCAAAAGTCGATGTCGAAGTCGGGCATCGAAACGCGCTCAGGGTTCAGGAAGCGCTCGAACAGCAGGTTGTACTTGAGCGGATCGAGGTCGGTGATCTTCAGCGCATACGCCACCAGCGAGCCTGCACCCGAGCCGCGGCCCGGACCAATCGGCACGCCATTATTCTTGCCCCACTGGATAAACTCCGCAACGATCAGGAAGTAGCCCGGGAACTTCATCTTGATGATGGTGTCGTTCTCGAACTTCAGGCGCTCTTCGTAACGCGGACGTTCCGCCTCGCGCTTGACCGGGTCCGGGAACAGCTGCTCCAGACGCTCCTCCAGGCCCTTCTTGGTTTCCGCGACGAGGAATTCGTCGATGGTCATGCCCGGCGTCGGGAAGTTCGGCAGCTGCGGCTTGCCCAGCGTGAGCGTGAGGTTGCAGCGCTTGGCGATTTCAACGGAGTTCTGCAGCGCGGCCGGCAGGTCGTGGAACAGCTCCGCCATCTCGGCCTGCGTCATGAAGCGCATCTGCTCATTGAAGCGCTTCACGCGCTTGGCGTTGGCCAGCATTTCGCCTTCCGCGATACACACGCGCGCTTCGTGGGCGATGAATTCCTCTTCGCTCATGAACTGCACCGGATGCGTGGCGACCACCGGCAGGCCCAGTTTGGACGCCAGCGCCACCGAGTGGCGCACTTGCTGCTCCTGGTTCGCTTGTCCTGCGCGCTGGATCTCGATGTAGAAATGTCCAGGGAAGATCTTCGCCCACTTCTCCGCGTTCTGCTGCGCCAGTTCCAGGTTGCCGTTTTCGATGGCCTGGCCGATGTCGCCATGATGGGCGCCGGACAGCGCGATCAGGCCATTGGCGCCGGACTCGCCGGGCAGCAGCGCATAGGTTTGCGTTGGCAGCGCTTCCAGCCACTCGGTGCGGATTTCCGCGCGTCCCTTGTACTGGTTAGTCAGCCAGGCTTGCGACAGCAGCTCGCACAGCTGCAGATAGCCCATGCGGTTCTTCGCATACAGCATGATGCGGCTTGGCTTGTCGCGGTTTTCGTCATTGGTGATCCACGCGTCCACGCCGACCACGGGCTTGATGCCCTTGCCGCGCGCGGCCTTGTAGAAGCGCACCATGCAGAACAGGTTCGCCAGGTCGGTAACCGCCAGCGCGCCCTGCTTGTCCTTGGCTGCCTGCTTGACCAGGTCGTCGATCCTGACCAGGCCATCGACAATCGAATATTCCGTGTGCACGCGCAGATGCACGAATCCCGGCCCAGCCGGCGCCGCCGCGGCCTCTACGCCGCCTGCCTGTTCGATGGTGTCAATGCTCATTCGCGGTTGCTCATTCCCTGTGCAAAAGAGCCGCTATTCTACCAGTCCCCGCGCCCCCGGCGCCTCCAGTTTTACCGCGCAAGGATGCCGAATATCGTCACCGCAATGCCGAACATGCTTACCACGATGACAACAGCTCCCCACAACTGCTTTTGCAACCCTGCCATTTTTGCTTCCAGGTCTCGATGGGCTGCCTCAATCTTCGCCTCCAGCTCTATGCGCAGGCTCTTGCAGGCTTCCGCGAGCTGCTTCTCCAACATGGCGCTGAACTCTTGCCGTTGGATTTCCATACTCTTATCGATGTGCTGGATGACTAATCGAAATTCCTGCGTATGTTCCACTGCGATCTTCTCCAACCTGGCAATTCGGGATTCGTGGTCCAAATTGCTTTGATCACCGTCAGCGCGGGAAGGTTCCATAGCCACCTCTGGAAAGACGAGTATCTCCAGATTCTTTACTTCCGCGAGAACGCCGCCTTGATGCGACGCATCCGAAAGCTATTTTTACTGCACCTGATCTAAATTGACTATA
>DASWYX010000147.1:0-23861 GCA_036404755.1 Pseudoduganella sp. | reverse complement strand
ATCGTCGATGCGGTTGTAGCTGAGGATATAGATAAGTTGCCCGATTTCACCGTCAACGACGCACTGCAACGCGTACCGGGCGTGCAGATCGGGCGCGACCGCGGCGAGGGCACGGCCGTCGCCATCCGCGGCCTGACGCAGATGGAAACCACGCTCAACGGGCGGGAAGTCTTCACGGCCGGCACTGGCCGCACGGTGGACTTTGCCGACCTGCCGGCCGAGATGGTGGCCGCCATTTCCGTCTACAAGACGGCCACGGCGGACCAGCTGGAGGGCGGCGTCGGCGGCCTGGTCGATTTGCGCACGCGCCGTCCCTTCGATTTTGACGGCCCCGTGCTGGCAGCTACCGCGCGCACCGTGTACGGCGACCTGGTGGGCGGCAGCGCGCCCCAGTTCAGCGCGCTGGGCAGCCAGCGCTGGCGCCTCGGCGGGGGTGAGTTCGGGGCGTTGCTAGGCGTGTCGAGCCAGCGTCACGCCTGGCGCGAAGACCAGAAAAGCACGGCTGACCCCAGGCTGCGCAGCGACCTGCTGCCGGGCCGGACGGTGCTGGCGCCGAACGGCGATACCGAGACGTCCAGCTTTGGCCGCCGCCGGCGCGAGGCGGCAAGCCTGGTGCTGCAATGGCGGCCGCAGCCCGACATGGAGCTGTACGCCGAAGGCCACTACGCCCAATTCAAGACCCTGCAGGACAGCTACCAGATCAATGTGGCCGCCTCGCCCAGCTTCGTTGCCGGCAGCCCGGCGGTGTTCGATGGCAGCAATTACCTGCAGCGCGTCAGCTGGACCAATGCGCCGCTGTCGCTGCTGAGCTTTGCGCGCGACACGGTGGACCGCAACCGCCAGCTGGCCGTGGGCGGCAGCTGGCGCATCAGCGACGTGGCGCTGAAGGCTGACTTCAGCCGTACGACCAGTTTCAATGAGCTGTTCTTCGCCGGCCCGATCGTGGCGGCGACGGCCGCCCAATTCAGCGAGGAATTCACTGCCGGCGGCATTCCTTCCACCTCGGCCCAGCTCGACCGGGGCAATCCGGCCAGCTACCGCTATACCGGCATGGCTTACCGCCTGCGTCCCTTCGAAGGCGCCTTGAACGCGGCGCGGTTCGACTTTGAGTGGTCACGCCCCGGCAACTTCCTGCATACGATCACTGCCGGCCTGCGCGAAGCGCGCCGCTCGGCGGACAATGGCAATGGCACGGTCTTCGCCGATGCTGCCGCCACGGTTAGCAGCCTGCCGGGCACGCTGTTGCCCAGGCCGGGCGGTGCGTTGTTCCCCGGCGAAGGCGCCAGCCATCTGGACGGCCTGCTGTTCGGCAGCCTGGCGCTGGCGCGCGATCCGCTGGCCCTGCGCCGCCAACTCGGCATCACGGCCGCCGTGCCGGCCGGCGCCAATCCGCTCACCTTATGGTCGTTGAGCGAGCGCAGCACGGCTGCCTGGCTGAAAGGCAGCTTCTGCGCCGCCGGCCTGCCGCTGGACGGCAATGTCGGCGTGCGCGCCGTGTACAACCGGGAAGCGGCGGACGGCTTCCGCACCGTCACCGGCGGCACGGCGCCGATCGCCACCGCCGGCAGCGATACCGACTGGCTGCCCAGCGCCAACCTGCGCTACCGGCCCGGCGCCGATACCGCCCTGCGCGCCGCGCTATCGCGCACCATGACGCGGCCCGCCTTCGACCAGCTGTCGCCGTCGCTGACGCTGCTTCCCAACACCATCAACCCGGCCGCCAACACGGGCAGCGCCGGCAACCCGGCGCTGAGGCCGGTGCGCTCGGACAACCTGGACCTGGCCTGGGAACGCACTCTGCCCGGCCAGGGCATGCTGGTCGCCACGCTGTTCTGGAAGCACGTCGATGGCTTCGTCACCAGTGTCAGCGCGCCCGAAGTCATCGATGGCGTGCGCTACCAGATCACCCGTCCGCAGAACGCCAACCCGGCGCACATCAAGGGCGCCGAACTGGCATACCAGCAATTCTTCGAGCGCCTGCCGGGCGCCTGGCGCGGCTTGGGTGTGCAGCTCAATTTTACTTGGGTCGGCAGCCGCACCCCCAGCACCATCCTCGGCGGCGAGGTGCCGCTACAGAACCTGTCGCGACAGAGTGCGAACGCGGTGCTGCTGTACGACTTCGGCCCCTGGTCGGCACGCGCCGCCTATAACTGGCGCTCCCGCTTCCTCAGCAGCGTCAGCAATTTCGTCGGCATCGGCGCCGTGCCGGTGTATACCAAGGGCTATGGCTGGCTTGATGCCTCGCTACGCTATAAAGTGAATGAGCAGTGGACGCTGGCGGTCGAAGGCAATAACCTGCTGGGGACGGTGCGCCAGGCCTGGTACGGCGTGCCCGAGCGCCACCAGAGTAGCTGGCTGAACGACCGTCAGCTTGTGTTCAGCGCAACGATGCGTTACTAGCGGACATAGAAAATAGGGATTTCCTTATAGGCAGGCTCGGTAGAGTCTGTCATCCTGAGCCTTGTGAGGGAACAACAGGGCGTGGCGGGAAGCATGCGCAAGAGGACGGGACTGCTATTGTGCTGGGCGCTGGCTTGCCCGGCCGGCGCCATGCCGCTGGCCGAGTGGCGCAGCGAGGTCCAGCGCGTGCGCATGCTCGCCGAAAACGATACGGCGCAGGCCGCGGCCGCCGCGGCCGGGCTGTCCACGATGATGCCGGGTGACGCCGGCGCGGAAGACCGCATCCGCCTGCTCACTGTGCGCGCCCGCATTGCGCTGTACCAGGCGGAAACCCCGCTGGCCGGCAAGCTGGCCGACCAGGCGCTGGCCGAGGCCGAGCGCATCGGCGACCGCGTGGGCCAGGCCGAGGCGGACCTGGTGATTTCGCTGAACACGGTGAATGAAGGGCGCTTCGAACGCCTGATCAGCGTGACCAACCACGCGGTGAAAGTGCTGGAGGGCGTGGACCGGCCGGACCTGCTGACCGAAGCCATGCTGCGCCTGGCGATGACCTACACGCGCTTTGGCAAGCTGGAAGAATCGATCGATGCCTGCCAGCGCGGGCTGGAGCTGGCGCGCCGCAGCCGCAATCCGCTGGCGCTGGCTTACGGCCACCAGTGCGTGGCCAGTTCCTACAATGCCAGCGACAATTTCATCGAATCGCTGCAGCATTACCGCCAGATGCAGACGCAGGCGCGCGCCGCCGGCTCGCGCCTGCTGGAAGCGCTGGCGCTGAGCGGGCAGGGCGGCGTGGCCTCGTCGCAAGGCGATGTGGCGCGCGGCGAAGCCATGATCCGCCAGGCCAGCGCGCTGTACCGCAGCATCGGCCTGCCGTTCTACCTGGCGTCCAGCCTGTTTGCGGAAGCCAGCCAGGCGCGCATGCAGGGCGACCTGCCGCGCGCCTTGCGGCTGCTGGACGAGACGGTGGCGACCTATGAACGCCTGCCCAACAAGACCGGCCTGTGGTGGACGCTGACGGCGCGCGCGGGCGACTACCTGGAGTTGAAGAAGCTGGCCGCGGCCGAGGAAGACCTGAAGCGGGCGCTGGCCATTGCGCGCGACCTGAACCTGCCGCTGTACCTGAGCGAAACGGAACGCCTGCTGGGCAAGGTCGACGCCCGCCGCGGCGATTACCGGCAAGCGTATGAGCATTCGCTGGCGGCGGCCGAGATGATGGCCCAGGCCAACCGCAAGAAGATATCCACGCGCGTGCTGGAGCTGGCCGAGCGCTACCAGCAGGAAGCGCGCCAGCGCGAAATCGCGGAATTGACGCGGCGCTATGACGCGCAGCAGGCCGAACTGCGCGAGCGCACCTTGCAGCAGCGCTGGCTGTGGACGGTGCTGGGCGGCATTGCGCTGGTGCTGGCGGTATTGGCCTTCTTCATGCTGCGCTTGCGCCGTTCGCACCGCATGCTGGCGGCCGCCAACAGCGGCCTGCGCCAGTCGCAGGAAGCGCTGCAGCGCCAGTCCGGCATCCTGCAGTCGGTGCTGGACAGCATGAGCGATGGCGTGGCCGTAACCGACCAGGCCGGCCGGCTGACCCTGGTCAACCCGGCCGCCGAGCGCATCGTCGGCATCCGGCGGGAAGCGGATGGGGCGCACTGGCCGGAAGACCGCCGCTTCTACCGGCCCGACCGCATTACGCCTTACTTCCGCGAGGAGCTGCCGCTGCAGCGCGCGGTGCGCGGCGCCATGGGCGAAGGCGGGGCCAGCGCGGAAATCTTCATGACGGGCGAGTCGCTGCCGGAGCAGGGGCGCTGGCTGCGCATGACGGCGCGGCCGCTGTCCGGCTTGCAGACGGGCGCCGTGGCCGTGATCTCGGACATCAGCGAGCGCAAGCGCGCCGAGGATGAAATCCGCGCCCTGAACGCCAACCTGGAATTCATGGTGCAGCAGCGCACCGCCCAGTTGCGCCAGCAGACCCGCTACCTGCGCGTGCTGATCGACACCATTCCCTGGTGGGTATGGTTCAAGGATACGCAGAGCCGCTACCTGGCCGTCAACCGCGCCACCGCGCTGATCCTCGGCACGGAGGTGGATGCGATGGTCGGCAAGTCCGATTTCGACGTCAAGCCGGCCGATGTGGCGCAGGCGTTCCAGGATGACGACAGGAAGGTCATGTCCAGCCGGCGGCCGCAGACGGTGGAGGAAGTGCAGCTCGGGCCGGACGGGCCGGTGTGGGTGGAAATCTTCAAGACGCCCGTGATTGACGAGGACGGCAGCGTGCTGGGCACGGTGGGGCTGGCGCGCGACATCAGCTCGCGCAAGGCAGCGGAGGCGGCGCGCGACGCGGCCCTGCTGGAGGCGCAGCGGCTGGCACGCATGCGCAGCGACTTCCTGGCCCAGATGAGCCACGAGTTGCGCACGCCGCTGAACGCGGTGCTGGGCTTTGTCCAGCTGCTGCAGCGCGATGGCCGACTGACGCCGCAGCAGCTGTCCAGCGTGAATGCGATCGGCCACAGCGGCGAGCACCTGCTGCGGCTGATCAATATCGTGCTCGACTCGGCCAAGCTGGAGGCAAGGAAGCTGCAACTGTATCCGGAGCGCTTTGCGCTGGCGCCCTTCCTCGAAAGCATCGCCGTCATGATGCGCCTGCGCACGGCGGACAAGGGGCTGGAATTCGCCTGCGAGGCCGAGCCCGACCTGTCGCCGGAATTGATGGCTGATGAACAGCGGCTGCGCCAGGTGCTGCTCAACCTGCTGTCTAACGCCATCAAGTTCACCGACCATGGCGCGGTGCGGCTGAAGGTGTCGGCCACCAGTCCCGGCTGGCTGCGCTTCAGCGTGCAGGACAGCGGCGTGGGCATCGAGCCGGGCCAGCTGGAAACCATTTTCCAGCCGTTCGAGCAGGTGGGCGAGGCGCAGCGGCGCTTCGGCGGCACGGGCCTGGGCCTGGCCATCAGCCGCCAGCTGGTGCGCCTGATGGGCAGCGAGATCCGCGTCGAAAGCCAGCCCGGCGTGGGCAGCCTGTTCTGGTTCGAAGTGCCGGTGCCGGAAAGCGATGCGCATCCGGCCGAAGCGGAACCGCGGCTGGCGGAGGCGGCCGTGCAGGCGCCGCTGACGCTGCCTCCGGCGTCGGAGCTGGAGGCCTTGATGCATCTGGTGCGGATCGGCAATATGCGCGCCATCCTGCAGCACGCCGAGCATCTGGAGCGGCTCGACCCGCGCTACCAGCCCTTTGCGGCGGAGCTGAGCCGGCTGGCGCGCAGTTACCAGTCCAAGGCCCTGCGCCAGCTGGTGGAAAGGCATTGGCATCCGGATGCCGCCTGAGGGCGGACCGGGCGCATACTGAACACGGGAGAAGAAGAAATGATCAAAGTCTTGATAGCCGACGACCATGCCATCGTGCGGGAAGGCCTGCGCCAGCTGTTTGCACTGTGCAGCGACCTGGAGGTGGCCGGTGAAGCGATCAACGGCGCCCAGGTGCTGTCCCATGTGCGCGGCGGTGGCGTGGACCTCGTGCTGCTGGACATGGCCATGCCCGGCATCAGCGGCGTCGACCTGATCAAGCGCCTGCGCCTGCACCACAGCGACTTGCCGGTGCTGGTGCTGAGCATGCACAATGAGTTGCAGATCGCGCGGCGGGCGCTGGCGGCCGGCGCCAGCGGCTACCTGACCAAGGATTGCGGCGGTGAAATGCTGGCCATGGCCATCCGCAAGGTGGCGGCGGGCGGCCGCTTCATCGATCCGCGCCTGGTCGAGCGCATGGTCTTTGCCGGCGAGGAAGAGCAGTCGGCGGCGCCGCACGAGCAGCTGTCTTCGCGCGAGCAGCGCATCCTCAGCCTGCTGGGGCAGGGCCGCACCGTCAATGAAATCGCCGCCGAGCTTTCCATCAGCAACAAGACGGTCAGCACCCACAAGGCGCGGCTGATGCAGAAAATGAGTTTCGCCAACAACGCTGAACTGATGCGCTACGTCTTCACCCACGACGTGCCCGGCTGAGAAGTCAGGATATCCTTACCCGGAAATCAGCCGGGCCTGATATGGATGATGCCCCGCGCTTCCTATCCTGAGACAAGGGAGGAGCGGCCTCCCGCGAATAAAGGGAGACGGGGCATGAAAATCGTGAATTTCAGGATCGGTTTGCGGCTGTGGTGCAGCTTCGGCATCGTGCTGGCGCTGCTGGTGGCAATCGGCCTGGCCGGGCATTTCCTGCACGCGCAGCACAAGGAAGAATTGCTGGCCGGCCTGGGCCGCAGCGACCGCCTGGAAGATTACGACGTGGCCATGAAGACCGCTATCCTGGAAGGCGGCATTGCCATCCGCAACATTGGCCTGGCCGGCGATGTGGCAACCATGCAACGCGAACACCGCACGGTGGCGGCGCAAAAGGCCCGCTTTGAAACGGCGCGCCAGGCCATGCTGGGCTTTGAACTGGACGAGGGCGAGCGCGCCAGCGTCGAGCGCCTGAGCCGCATCATGCTGGAAATGGACAAGCCCGCCAACCAGGCGCTGGAACTGGCCATGGCCTTCAGCAATGAGAAGGCGGCGGCATTGATCAGCGGCAAGATCGATCCCCTCAACCAGGCCGCGCTGCGCGAGCTCGAGCAACTGGAAGCCTTGCTGCGCGTCGATGCGCAGCGGGTGATTGCCACGGTGGCCATCGAGGACCGCAAGCTGGCCATGCTGCTGCTGGCCGTGGGCCTGGTGGCGCTGGCCGTGGGCAGCGGCTGCGCCTGGGGCGCGACGGTGACGATCACCCGCCCGCTGGCGCTGGCCGTCACGCTGGCCGAGCGCGTGGCAGAAGGCGACCTCAGCACGCAGATCCGGCACGAGGGCCGCGATGAAATCGCCCAGCTGCTGGGTGCGCTGGGCCGCATGAACGCCGGCCTGGCCAATATCGTGGGCCAGGTGCGTGACGGCACGCACAGCATCCACGCCGCCTCGGACGCGATCGCTTCAGGCAACGCCGACCTGTCGCGCCGCACGGAATCGCAGGCCGCCGCGCTGGAAGAAACGGCCGCTTCGATGGTGGAGTTGAACGGTACGGTCAGGCAGAACGCGGGCAGCGCCCGCCGCGCCGATGAGCTGGCGCAGTCGGCCTGCGCCGTGGCGCGCAAGGGGGAAGCGGTGACGGCCCAGGTGGTGGACACGATGAGCGCCATCAACGCCGCGTCGCGCCGCATCGGCGACATCATCGGCGTCATCGACGGCATCGCATTCCAGACCAATATCCTGGCGCTGAACGCGGCCGTGGAGGCGGCGCGCGCCGGCGAGCAGGGGCGCGGTTTTGCCGTCGTGGCCGCCGAAGTGCGCAACCTGGCCCAGCGCAGCGCGGCGGCCGCCCGGGAAATCAAGGCATTGATCGGCGACTCGGTGGCCCAGGCCGAGGCCGGGGCACGGCTGGTGGACGGGGCCGGCGCCACGATGCGCGAGATTGTCGGCAGCATCGAGACGGTGACCGCCCTGATGGCCGAGATCACGCTG
Source organism: Pseudoduganella sp. (assembly GCA_036404755.1). Classification (GTDB taxonomy): domain Bacteria; phylum Pseudomonadota; class Gammaproteobacteria; order Burkholderiales; family Burkholderiaceae_D; genus Rugamonas. Next base: position 15,995 of record DASWYX010000147.1, on the reverse strand, counting down.
GCCACGCGCGAGCAGACCGAGGGGATTTCCCAGGTCAGCCAGGCGCTGCAGCAAATGGACGAGGTGACGCAGCAGAATGCCGGCCTGGTCGAGGAAGCGGCGGGCGCCGCCGGCAGCCTGCGCGAACAGGCGGGCGAGCTGGCGCGCCTGGTCAGCGTGTTCCAGCTGAGTACGGCGAGCGACGATCCAGTCCCGCACGCCGCCGCAGCCGGCCACACGTCACGGGCGCCGCGCGGCACGGCGCTGGTCCTCCCCGTGGCAGGCGCGTGAAGGATGGGAGAGGTCGCCATGGGACGCAAGCCAACTATCCATTTCCGCCAGCTGCTGGGCCTGGTCATGCCGGCCGCGCTGCTGCTGGGCCTGTGCCTGCTGGCGGGCGCTCCGCTGGAAGCTGCGCTGACGGCCCTGTTGTCGCACGCCGATGCGGGCCAGCGCATGCTGGTGCTGCTGAACCTGATGCTCGGCGCGCTGGCCTTGCCTGCGCTGGGTGCGGCCGGATTGCTGCTGCTGGCGCGCCGCCGGCGCGACGAGGAGTGCGCGAAGGATTTCCCTACAGAGGCAGGGAAATCCTGACCCCAGTATCAAGAAGTGCTGATTCCAGCCGCCATCGCCGGCTGGCATGCTGTTAAAAAAGAAAGATGCCGGGCGTGCCCGGCCACGAGAGACTAGATCATGCCGCAACGCAAGTTTCACCCGACCTGGACGCTGGGCACGCTGAGCGCGCTCACCCTGCTGGCCCTGTGGCCTGCGCTGCAGGGCAACCGTCAGCTGCACGATGCGCATGCCGCATGGCGCACGATGACCGAAGAGAGCGCCCGCCGGCAAGCCGCCATTATGCGCGCCAGCAATGTGCTGGGCGACGCCGACCTGGTGCTGCTGGCGCCGCACGCGTCGCCGGCAACCGGCAGCGCGGCGCTGGACCGGGTCAGCCGCGCGCTGGACGGCGTGCAGCGCGCCTACCTCGCGGGCGGCGGCCTGACCTTGCGCGATGAGCGCCTGCTGGCCGACCTGGGCGATGCCGGCGCCGCTTACCGGGCGGCCATGCTGCGGCTGCAGCGCCTGCCGGCCGTGCACGACGATTCCACGCTGAGCGCAATCCTGGTGCATGGCGCGGCCGGCGCCAGCGCGCCGGTATCGATGGCGCTGACGGCGCTCACCCAGGCCACGGTGGCAAGCCAGCGCCAGGCCGATGGCGCACTGGCGGACGGCAGCCGCGCCGCACGGCGCATGGTGACCGGAGCCCTGGCATCCGCCATGGTGACCATGCTGCTGGCCTGCGCCTTCACCTGGCACACCGTGCTGCGGAGGGCAAGCCATGGCTAACGGCGCCAGCCTGCAGGTCGTGCGCGACGGCCAGCCGTCGGGGGGCAGCGTGCGCGACGCGCTGCACGCCGAGTACAGCCGCCTGCAATACAGCTGCGATATGCTGGAACGCCGCCTGCGTGAAACCGAGGAACAACTGGCCGCCAGCCAGCGCAGCGAAGCGCTGCTGCGCGATGGCGCGCGCGCCTACCAGGACGTGGTCGAACATGCGAGCGATGCGATTTTCCTGCTCGATTGCATGGAAGAGGGGCCGCGCTTCGTTACCGTCAATACCAGCTTCGAAAAAGCCGTGGGCGTGCAGCGCGCGGTGCTGGCCGGGCGCGCCGTGGCGGACGTGCTGCCGGCGGAACTGGGCATGGAGTTCCTGGTGCACTGGCGGCGCTGCGTGGCGACCGGCAAGGCCGTGCAGTATGAGGGCACGCTGAAGCGGCCGGTGCGCCGCCGCGCCTTTGCCGTCACCATCGTGCCGGTGTTCGACGAGCAGGGGCGGATCCACCGCGTGGCCGGCATCGCGCACGACATCACGGTGCGCAAAGCGGCTGAAGCCGTGCTGCGCGCCCGCGAAGAGGAAATGGCGGTGCTGGTCGAGCACTCGCCGGACCATATCCTGCGCATCGACCGCCAGGGCAAGGTCATCTACATCAATCCGGCCATGCTGCGCACGCTGAAACTGGCGCGACACCAGGTCTGGGGGCGGCCGGTGGAAGAACTGCTGGTGTGCCAGAGCCACCTGTCGCTCGAACGCTATATGCGCGCGCTGTGGCAGGTGATCGCCACCGGCAGGCCGGTGGAGCTGGACATCGTCAGCGCGCCCGACAGCCGCGGGCGCTGCCGCCACGAGCATGTGCACCTGGTGCCCGAGCCGGACCCGGAAGGCAATACGCGCAGCGTGATTTCGCTGGGGCGCGACTTCACCGAGCAGAAGGAGCTGGAGCACCGGCTGCAGCAAAGCGAAACGACCTTTCGCGAGCTGGTGGAAAATTCGCCCGACAGCATTTGCCGCTATGACCGCGGGCTGCGCCGGGTGTACGCCAATCCCGTCCTGCTTACGCTACTGGGCGACGCGGCCGGCGCCGCCATCGGCAGCACACCCGGCGAAGTGCCGGGCGGTGCGCACACGGGGCCGTACGAACAGGAGCTGAGCGCCGTGTTTGCCGATGGGCAGGAGCGCGAAATGGAACTGCGCTGGCATTCCAGCGAGCAGTCCCTGTGCACGCTGGTGCGCATGCGGCCCGAATTCGACGTCAACGGCCGCGTGGCCCACGTGCTGGCCGTGGGCCGGGACATCACGGAAATCGACGACTATCGCCGCACCATCCACCGCCAGGCCTTCTACGACGGGCTGACCGGCCTGCCCAACCGCACCCTGCTCAGCGAACGGATCCAGCAGGCCATCACGGCGCCGGCCGGCCAGCACCGCGCCTTCGGCCTGATGATCATGGACCTGGACCACTTCAAGGAAATCAACGACACGCTGGGCCACGCGGCCGGCGACCAGCTGCTGTGCGAAGTGGGGCGCCGGCTGCAGGCCTGCGCCCGCGCCGACGACACGGTGGCGCGCCTGGGCGGCGACGAATTCGCCATGCTGCTGCAGGTGCCGCGCGTTGGGCTGGCGCGCATCGCGGCCAAGTTCCTGGCGGCCCTGAACGAGCCGTTCGTGATCGACGGGCGCGAGCTGTTCGTGCCGGGCAGCATCGGCATCGCCGTCTATCCGGACGACAGCTGGGATATCCCCACCCTGTACAAGCACGCCGATTCGGCCATGTACTACGCCAAGCGCCAGGGCCGCAATCACTATCAGTTCTACGTGCAGGAGCTGACGGCGCAGGCGGCCGAGCGCCTGGAAACCGAGGCGGCGCTGCGCAAGGCGCTGCGCCACGGCGAATTCGAACTGTATTACCAGCCGCAGATCGAGATCCGCACCGGCCGCACGGTCGGCGCCGAGGCGCTGCTGCGCTGGAATCGGCCGGGCCACGGCGTGGTCTCGCCGCAGTACTTCGTTGGCATTGCCGAAGCCTGCGGCCTGATCATCGACATCGGCGAGTGGGCGCTGGCCGCGGCCTGTTCCACGGCGGCCAGCTGGAACCGCGGCAGGGCGGAACCGCTGCAGCTGTCGGTCAACCTGTCGCCGCGCCAGTTCCTGCGCAACGACCTGGTGGGCACCGTGCGCCGCCACCTGCAACTGACCGGCTGCCAGCCCTCGTGGCTGAAGCTGGAAATCACGGAGAGCCTGCTGCTTGACGGCGACAAGGCGGTGGCCGGCATGCTGGCCGAGCTGACGGCCATGGGGCTGCCGATCTCCATCGACGATTTCGGCACCGGCTACTCGGCCCTGAGCTATCTGCACCGCTTCCCCGTGAGCCAGCTGAAGATCGACCGTTCCTTCGTCTGCGATGTACCGGCCGACCGCAGCAAGAGTGAACTGGTGAAGGCCATGCTGTCCATTGCCGCCGCGCTGCGCCTGGAAACGGTCGCTGAAGGGGTGGAGACGGAGGAGCAGGCGGATTACCTGGCCGAGCATGGCTGCTGCCAGGCGCAGGGCTATTTGTTCGGCAAGCCGATGCCGCGCGAAGCCTTCGATGCCTTGCTGGCGCTGCCTGCCTGCAAGGCGGACATAGTATGATGACTACCTGAGGAACCTGTGCCGGCAGCCCGGCTTGAGTACCATGAACGTTTCTTCTCCATCCACCGTGCTGATCGTCGACGACACGCCCGCCAATGTGCGGGTGCTCGCCGAGTATCTCGATGGCCACGGCTTCACCGTGACGGTGGCGCAGGATGGAGAGGAGGGCCTGGAGCGGGCCCGTTTCGGCCGCCCGGACCTGATCCTGCTCGATGCCATGATGCCAGGCTGGGACGGCTTCGAGACCTGCCGCCGCCTGAAGGCCGAAGCGGCCACCAGCACGATCCCGGTGATCTTCATGACGGCCCTGTCGGATATCGGCGACAAGGTGCGCGCCTATGAGGCGGGCGGCGTCGATTACATCACCAAGCCATTCCACGCCGAGGAAGTGCTGGCGCGCATCAACACCCATCTGAGCCTGCGCAATATGCAGCGCCAGTTGCAGGAGCAGAACGAGGCGCTGCAGCGCGAGGTGCACGAACGCCAGCGCGCCGAACAGGTGCTGGCCGAGCGCTCGCGCGAGCTCGCGCGCTCGAACGCGGAACTGGAGCGCATGGCCTATATCGCCTCGCACGACCTGCAGGAGCCGCTGCGCATGGTGGCCAGCTATGTGCAGCTGCTGGAGCGGCGCTACGTGGACAAGCTGGATGCGGACGCGCTTGAATTCATCGGCTTCGCGGTCGATGGCGCCAAGCGCATGCAGGCACTGATCGACGACCTGCTGACGATTTCGCGGGTCGATACCAAGGCGCGCCCGATGCAGCCGGTGGAACTGGGCCAGGCGCTGGCCTCGGCCCTGCAGTCGCTGCGTATCGCCGTCGAGGAAAGCCAGGCCGTAGTGGAAGCGGATGCGCTGCCCGTCGTGCGCGGCGACGTCGCCCAGCTGACCCAGGTGTTCCAGAACCTGCTGTCCAACGCCATCAAGTTCTGCCAGCAGCCGCCGCGCATCCAGGTGTCGGCGCGGCGCGACGGCGCGCTGTGGCGCATCGAAGTGGCCGACAACGGCATCGGCGTGCCGCCGGAATACCGCGAGCGCATCTTCGGCATGTTCCAGCGCCTGCATGGCCGGCGCGAGTATGCCGGCACCGGCATCGGCCTGGCCATCTGCCAGAAGATCGTGGAGCGCCACGGCGGCGCCATCTGGGTCGAAGACGGGCCGGCAGGCGGCTCGCTGTTCGTGTTTACCGTCCCGGCCTGCGACACGGAGAAAACATCATGAGCGCGCGCCCGGTGGAAATCCTGGTGGTCGAAGACAGCCCGGGCGCCGTGCGCCTGACCGTCGAAGCGCTGCGCGAGGCGCAACTGGAGAATCACCTCAGCGTGGTCGAAGATGGCGACGGTGCGCTCGACTTCCTGTACCAGCGCGCTCCCTACAACAACGTGCCGCGGCCCGACCTGATTTTGCTGGACCTGAACCTGCCGCGCAAAAACGGGCGCGAAGTGCTGGACGTGATCAAGCACGACCCGTCGCTGAGCAGCATTCCCGTGGTGGTGCTGAGCACTTCGCAAGCGGAAAGCGACGTCAATCGCTGCTACCGCCTGCATGCCAACTGCTACATCGTCAAGCCGGTGGAGTATGCGGAATTCCTCGGCGTGATCCGCGGCCTGGAGCGCTTCTGGCTGCACGTGGCCACCTTGCCGGTACATTAGCCATGCAGCGCAACCCCGTCCGAATCCTGCTGATCGAAGACAACCGCGGCGACGCCCGCCTGCTGGAGCAGCTGCTGCGCGATGCGGCCGGCCTGCGCTGGGAACTGTGCTGGATCGACGACCTGGAGCGCGGCATCGCCACGCTGCAGCAGGGCGGCTTCGACCTCGTGATGCTGGACCTGCACCTGCCCGGCAGCAGCGGCATCGAAACGGTGCTGCGCCTGCGCGGCTGCGGCACGGCGCTGCCGGCGCTGATCGTGATGAGCGGGCTGAATGACGAGGATGTCGCGATCCAGGCGGTGCAGGCCGGCGCCGAGGATTACCTGGTCAAGGGCCAGGTGGACAGCCGCATGCTGGCGCGCGCCATCCGCTATGCGCTGGAACGCAGCCAGTCGCGCGCCGCGCTGCGCCAGGCGCACGACGAGCTGGAAGCGCGCGTGGTGGAGCGCACCGCCGAACTGCGCCGGCGCGAGCAGGAATTCCGCACGCTGGCCGAAAACGCGCCGGACATGGTGATCCGCTACGACACCGACTGCCGCCGCACCTACGTCAATCCCGCCTTCGTGCGCGAAACCGGCATGCCGGCCGAAGAGGCGCTGTACATGGAGCCGGACAAGATGGCGCAGTGGCAGGCGGACATGCAGATGGAAGACTACAAGATCATCCTGCAGCAGGTGATGGACAGCGGTCGCGGCACCGAAGTCTACGTCCGCAATCTCAAGGGCCGCAGCAACGCCCGCGACTATGCCTTCCACCTGGTGCCGGAGCGGAATACCGAGGGGCAGGTGGTCGGTGTGCTGGCGATCGGCCGCAACATCACGGCGCTGAAGGAGAGCGAACGGCGCCTGAGCGAATCGCAGCAGCAGCTGCGCCAGCTGGCGCTGCACAGCGATGCGGTGCGCGAGGAGGAACGCAAATACCTGACGCGGGAAATCCACGATGAGCTGGGGCAGTACCTATCCGCGCTGCGCATGGGCGTTTCGGTGCTGGAGATGCAGTTCGGTTCCGACAACCCGGCGCTGGCCGAGCGCACGCGCGCGCTGACTGGCCTGGTCGATTCGACGATCCAGGTCGTGCGCAACGTGGTGTCGCGCCTGCGTCCCGGCGCGCTTTCGATGGGCATCGTGCCGGCGCTCGAATGGCTGATCGAGCAGTTCATGGAAAACGACGGCGCCATTTGCCAGTTGCATGTGGACGAAGCGCGCATCGAGCTCGATGAAGCGCGCGCCGTGGAACTATTCCGCATCGTGCAGGAATCGCTGACCAATGTGCGGCGCCATGCGGAGGCCAGCCGCGTCGACGTCACGCTGGCGCGCGACGACGAGCGCTATCTGCTGGAAGTGCGCGACAACGGCCTGGGATTCGACCCGGCGCAGCGCAAGCAGCAGTCCTTCGGCCTGGTGGGCATCCGCGAGCGGGCGCTGAAGCTGGGCGGCAGCGTGGAGATCACCAGTGCGCCGGGGCGGGGCACCAGGGTGTGCGTGCAGTTCCCCCTGCGCAGCGCGCTGGCGCCGGGCTAGCCGCTTCCTATCTCACATTGCGCGCCGCGATGGCGCGGTTCAGGCGGTCCATCGTTTCGGCGGAAACGTCGCGGCTGCAGACGATGTGGCGTTTCAGGCCGGGCGGCATGTCGGCAAAATCCAGCGGCACCAGGGACTGCAACTGGTTGTCGCGCCCGCGCATGTGGTACCAGTCCTCGCGGTCCACGAAAATATAGGAAGCGCGGCCTGCGGCCACCATCCGTATCATCGTGGCGGTATCGACGGTGCGCTTCATCATGCGGTTGCTGCTGGCGGCAATCATGGCATCGAGTTCCGGGCCGTAGGACACGCCGTCGACCAGGCCGAGCGTCAGCTCACGGTCGCCCAGCAGAGACTTCAGCGATGCATGCTCGCGCACGCGCGCCAGCGCGACCGGATGCGCCAGCACCACGTGCGGCTGGTCGACATGCGTCGCCATGCTGAACTGCGCCACGGTTTCACGCTCGGGCAGGCGGTACCAGCCGAACGAACAATAATTGCGGGCGCTGTGCTGGAAGTTGGCCCAGATGCGCTTTTGCGGTTCGCTGACGAAGCGCGCGGGAACGCCGGCCGCTTCGAAGATCTGGCGCGCCTGCTCCAGCAGGAAGCCTTTGGGTACGCCATTTTCCGTGTAGGAGTAGGGCGGCTTCTCGCGCCACGCGACCGTGAGCGGGGCGGACGGCGTTTCGGCGCCGAACACACCGGCAACCGCGCCCAGGCCCACACAAGCGGCGAGAAAATGTCGGTTCATTGCGCAATCCGTAATACTCTTGAAGTGATTATAGATGATAGTATGGAGCAACCAGAAAGGAGTTGTACCATGCAGAGCCGTCCCTATGTAGAGCCCACCTTGCATGATGATGCCGCTTCGGCGTATGCGCGGGTGAAGGCGATTTATGACGAGAGTATTGCTTACCTGAGGGAGTCGCTGCAGCGCTTCGTGGACGGGGAAACGCCGACCGAGCGCATTCGCGCCTGCTACCCCTATGTGCGGGTGCAGACCGACACCGTGGCGCGCGCGGACTCGCGCCTGTCCTTCGGTTTCGTGGCCGGCCCCGGCGTGTTCGAGACCACGCTCACGCGTCCCGACCTGTTTGAAGTCTATTACCGCGAACAATTCCGCCTGCTGCTGACGAACCATGGGCAGCAGAGCATGCAGTTGGAAGTGGGCCTGAGTTCACAGCCGATCCCCATCCATTTTTCCTTTGCCGAGCATGACCATATCGAAGGCAATATGAGCGCCGAGCGGCGCATGCTGATGCGCGATGTGTTCGACCTGCCGAACCTGGCCGCGATGGACGATGGCATCGCCAACGGCACTTTCGAGCCGGCGCCGGGCGAGCCGATGCCGCTGTCGCTGTTCACGGCGCCGCGCGTGGACTACTCGCTGCAGCGCCTGCGCCATTATTCCGGCACGTCGCCCGAGCACTTCCAGAAATTCGTGCTGTTCACGAACTACCAGTTCTACATCGACGAATTCGTGAAGCTGGGCCACGAGCTGATGTCCAAGCCGGGCGACGACGGCTATGTCGCCTTCATTGAGCCGGGCAATATCGTGTCGCGCCGCGCCGGCCAGCCGGCCGAGCCGATGGACGCTTTCGGCGCCGTGCCGCCGCGCCTGCCGCAAATGCCGGCCTACCACCTGATCCGCGCCGACGGCGCCGGCATCACGATGGTCAATATCGGCGTGGGCCCCGCCAATGCGAAGACGGCGACCGACCATATCGCCGTGCTGCGTCCGCACGCCTGGCTGATGCTGGGGCACTGCGCGGGCCTGCGCAACACGCAGCAACTGGGCGACTATGTGCTGGCGCACGGCTATGTACGCGAAGACCATGTGCTGGACGAAGACTTGCCGCTGTGGGTGCCGATCCCGGCGCTGGCCGAGATCCAGGTAGCGATCGAAAGCGCCGTGGCCGAAGTCACCCAGCTTGACGGCCATGAACTGAAGCGCGTGATGCGTACCGGGACGGTGGCCAGCACCGACAACCGCAACTGGGAGCTGCTGCCGCAGCGCACGCCGGAGCGGCGCTTCAGCCAGAGCCGCGCCGTGGCGCTGGACATGGAAAGCGCCACCATCGCCGCCAACGGCTTCCGCTTCCGCGTCCCGTACGGCACGCTGCTGTGCGTGAGCGACAAGCCGATGCACGGTGAAATCAAGCTGCCCGGCATGGCCAATCAGTTCTACCGCGACCGCGTGGACCAGCACCTGCGCATCGGCATCCTCGCCCTGGAGCGCCTGCGTTCCCAAGGCTCGGAAAAACTGCACAGCCGCAAGCTGCGCAGCTTCACGGAAGTGGCCTTCCAGTGATCAGCGCTTCTCCATCAGTTGCTTGAAGCGCTCGATCGCTTCACCGGGGCGCAGATCGTCCAGCTCGAACATCTGGCGCACCTCGATCTCGCACTCCAGTTCCGGCCCGAAGGGAGCCGGGAACTGGCGTGTCCATTCGATCGCCGTTTCGCGGTCTGGCACGCTGATGATGGTGTAGCCGGCGATCAGCTCCTTGGTTTCGGAGTAAGGCCCATCCACTACGGCCGGCTTGCCGCCCTTGTATTTCACGCGCCATCCGAGCTTGCTGGGACGCAGGCCGTTGGCGTCCACCAGGAAGCCGGCGGCGGCCAGGCGTTCGTGGTAATCGGTCATCTGCGTAACGATGCCCTCGTCCGGCAGGGCATCCGATTCGGAAATGTGGTTGGCGCGGACCATGATCATGAAGCGCATTTGGGTTCTCCTTGTGGGTTGGGATACCCCTACGACGCGCGGGCGGCGCGGGAATCGACGATCTTCACGGCATAAAGGCCGAAAATATCGGTGACCGCGTGCGCGGCGACGGCGGCGAGGAGGCCGACGTAGTCGAAGATGAGTCCCAGCGCCACGCCCATGGCAAGCACGCCGCCCGCCTGCATCCAGCTGACACGATCGGAAGGCCGGAAGTCGTACACGCGCAGGTGCAGCAGGGTGAAAAGCAGGGCGGCCGGCCACAGGCCGAGCAGGGGCTGCAGGCCGGCGCGGAACAGGGTTTCTTCGCCGATGCCGGCGGCCAGCGAAATCCAGACGGGATTGAGGCCGCGCAGGTCGAGCAGCGCATAGCTTTCGGCCGTGCGGCGGGCGAGCTTGTGGCGCGACTGGAACAGGGCCGTGTACAGCGACCCTGCACCGACGACCGCGCCGGCCGCGGCGCCAAGCCCCAGCTGCGCGGGCCATTCCATGCCCGCCACCAGCGCCTGCGGCAAGGGGGCGTGCTGCGCAAAGCGCATCAGCAGCAATCCGATCGCGGACATGATCGCGCAGACCAGCCATTGCGAACCCGGTCCGTACCGTTCCTCCATCGCCGCTCCATTGTGGTGAGAGGCCACCACTATAGCGCGGCTGGAGGGATTATTGATGTTGTGGCAGGGCAATGCTGCGCCCTGCGGCTATTTTTGCAGCCACTGTTCGTAGCGGATCGTGCCCAGGCGCGGATTGGAACCGGAAGGCACCAGGCTCTGGTCGTTGAGCTCCGTGCCGAAATACGGCGCTTTCGGGTCGACCACGATGGCGCGCCTGTCGCCGGCCGCTTCCAGCGCGCGGCCCACGATCTGGTACAGCTTGAATTGCTCAGGCCCGGCCAGTTCGACCATGCCGTTCACCGGCGGCGCCAGCGTCACATCGGCCACCGCCGCGGCCACGTCGTCCGAGGCGACCGGCTGGATCAATGCTTCGGACAGGCGGATCGCGTCGCCCTGCACCGACGATTGCCCGATCGCCGCGATGAACTCAAAAAACTGGGTCGCGCGCAGGATCGTGTAAGGGATACCGGATTCCCTGATCAGCTCTTCCTGACGCATCTTGGCGCGGAAGTAGCCGCTGGCGAGCAGCCGCTCGGTGCCAACGACGGACAGCGCCACGTGCTGCTTCACGCCCGCTTCCTTCCCGGCCTTGGCCAGGTTGCGCGCGGAGTTTTCAAAGAACGCCATCACGTCCGCATCGGCAAAGGAGGGCGAGTTGGAGACGTCCACCACGATATCGGCGCCGGCCAGCGCCACGGCCAGGCCCTGGCCCGTCACCGCGTTCACGCCCGAAGCCGGCGAGGCGGCGCGTACATCGTGTCCCTTCTGTTGCAGGAGCCTGGCCGTTTTGCTGCCGATCAGGCCAGTACCGCCAATAACGACGATCTTCATCTTTCCATCTCCTTTATTCGAGGCCGGCTTTATCGAGGCCGAAGGCTTTGTCGTGGGAACCCGGCACCATGGTGAAGCCGATATTGACGCGGTTCCAGGCGTTGATGCTCATGACGACGAACGAGAGGTCGGACAGTTCCTTCTCCGACAGCTCGCCGCGCACTCGGTCGTACACATCGCCCGGCACGCCGCCCTCGGGCAGGCGGGTCAGGACATCGGTCCACGCCAGGCAGGCGCGCTCGCGGGGCGAGAACAGCGTCGATTCGCGCCAGGCCACAAGGTGATGGATGCGCAATTCGCGCTCGCCGTAGATGCGGGCCTGCTTGATGTGCATGTCCAGGCAGAAGGCGCAGCCATTGATCTGCGAGGCGCGGATTTCCACCAGGTGGCGGATGCCTTCCTCGATGGCGCAATTCTGGAGGGCGCTGTTCAGATCCAGCATCTTCTTGACGAGCTCGGGAGACTGCTGGAAGTAGTTGATACGCTGGCTCATGGTCTATCCTTTAAGAGGTGAATGTCGTGTTGACAGTTCATATTAGGACTGCAAGAATCGGTCGAGATGACGAATAACCCTGAATTCCTGCCAGCCTCGCGCCTCATCCTTTTCCTCGCCTACGAGGAGGTCGGATTGCTCGATCTCACTGGCCCCCAGACCGTGTTCTGGGCCGCGGACAAGCGCATGCGCGAGCGCGGCCTGGCCGGCTACGAGCGCCGCACGGCCAGCCTGCAGGGCGGCATGGTGCAGACGGCCGAAGGCATGGCGGTGGAGACCGAAGCGCTATCGTCATTCGCTCCCGCTTCGATCGACACTATCGTCGTTCCCGGCTCGCCCCACATGCCACGCGTGCAAACCTTGCTGAGAGATTTGTCGGACTGGCTGAACGCGGCGGCCGGCCATGCGCGCCGCACCGCCTCCGTTTGCAGCGGCACCTTCCTGCTGGCGCAGGCCGGTCTGCTGAACGGCAAACGCGCGGCCACGCATTGGGCCATGTGCGAGCTGCTGGGCGAGCGTTTCCCCGATATCCACGTCGATGCCGATGCCATCTTCGTCAAGGAACAGTCGGTGTGGACTTCGGCGGGCGTAAGCGCCGGCATCGACCTCGCACTGGCGCTGGTGGAAGCGGACTGCGGACACAATGTGGCCATGCAGGTGGCGCGCGAACTGGTGGTCTTCCTCAAGCGCCCCGGCGGACAGGCGCAGTTCAGCGAGCTGCTCGAGTCGCAGGAAGAGGGCGTCGACACCTTCGGCCGCCTGCACCTGTGGATCATGGATAACCTGGCGCTGGAACCGCTGACCGTCGACGTCCTGGCCGGGCAGGTGAATATGAGCCCGCGCAATTTCGCCCGCGTCTACAAGCAGAAGACGGGACGCACGCCAGCCAAGGGCGTGGAGGTGCTGCGCCTGGAAGCGGCGCGGCGCATGCTGGAAAGCTCGCCGCGCAAGGTGGACCAGATCGCGCGCCTGTGCGGCTTCGGCAATGAAGAACGCCTGCGCACCGTGTTCCAGCGCACCCTCGGCGTGGCGCCGCGCGATTACCGCAAGCGTTTTGCGGCAAGGGCCGGCGCAGCCGTATAATCCCGGCAGGACTGCAACCTCGGGGAGCTTGCATGGAACGCCGGACGGAGTGCTTGCCGCGTGGCGCGGCATGGTTGGCGATGGCCGCTGCGTTGTCCGCGGCGCTCGCAGCATGCGGCGGTGGAGGCGGTGGCGGCCCCGCGCCGGCAAGCCCTGCGCTGCCCGCAACACCGCCGGTGACCGCGCCGCCCGATGGCTCGCTGGCGGACACGGTCGTCTACTCCGGCGCCGCTGCGTCCTCGCTACCGACCGCCCAGGAGCGTGCTGCCACCGTGCGCGCTTCGCTCACGCTGAACGGCTCGCGCATCGACTACACCGCTACCACCGGCCACCTGACCGCCACCGATGCGCGCACCGGCCAGCCCATCGCGTCCTTCTTCTACGTCGCCTACACGGCGGACAACCAGCCGGCGGCAAACAGGCCCGTTACCTTCCTCTTTAACGGCGGTCCCGGCTCCTCGACCTTGTGGCTGCACCTTGGCTCCTTCGGACCGCGCCGCATCGTGGCCGGGCAGCCGGCGCCGTCGGTGCCGCAGCCGGTGCAGCTGGTGGATAACCAGGAAAGCCTGCTCGATACCACCGACCTCGTTTTCGTGGATGCCATCGGCACCGGTTATTCGCAGGCGATTGCGCCGGCGTCCAACCAGGATTTCTGGAGCGTGGACGCGGACGCCGCCAGCCTGCGCGATTTCGTGCAGCGTTATGTGGCGGCCAACGGGCGCCAGGCCTCGCCCAAATTCCTGTTCGGCGAATCCTACGGCGGTCCGCGCGCGGCCGTGATGGCGAACCTGCTGGAGAGCGCGGGTGTGAAACTGAACGGCGTGGTCGTGCTGTCTCCGGTGCTGGACTACAACGCCAACTGCGGCGTGTTCGATCCCAATACCGTCAGCTGCGAAGGCTATGTGCCAACCTACGCGGCGATCGGCGCCTATCACCGTGTGGCGAATCCGCTGCCCACGGATTTCAGCAGCTACATCCAGCAGGCGCGCGACTTCGCGGCCGGCGCCTACCGCAATGCGATGGCGCCCTGGCTGGCAAACCGCACGCAGCCTGTGACGGGTGTAACGTCGCAGCTCACCAGCTTTACCGGCATTCCGATGCTGACGTGGCAGCAGGATCTCGACATGCAGCCCGGCTCCTTCCAGTCGCGCGTGGTGGCGGGCCAGCTCACGGGCCGCTACGATGCGCGCGTGACTGCGCCTCAGGGCAGTGCGCCGGCATCCGGCGGCGACCCTTCGCTGGCCGCCGTCAGCGACGCCTTCGTCAGCACCACGCGCAGCTATATCGCCAATACCTTGCGTTATACGGCGGGATCGCTCTACCTCACCTCCAACGACATCATCAACCGCTGGAACTTCAGCCACGATGGCAAGAACGTGCCGGATACGATTCCCGATCTGGCGTCCGCGATGACGCTGAATCCCGCGCTGAAGGTGCTGTCGCTGAGCGGGTACTATGACCTGGCCACGCCTTTCCACCAGACCGAGCGCGATCTTGCGCGGCTGGGCGCCAGTCCGAACATCTCGGTGCGCAACTACCACAGCGGCCATATGGCTTACCTGGACGATGCAGCGCGCCGCGCCCTCAAGGCCGATCTCGCGGCCTTCTACCAGTCCGCGCGCTGAAGGAGACCATATGAAAATAGTCCTCGCCGCCACTCTTATCGCCGCCGCAGCCGCCGGCGCCGGCTGTGCCTGCGCGCAGCCGCAGCAGCCCTATGTGCCGAAAGAGCAGCGCATCCCGTCGCGCGAGCCGCCCGCCTCGGGCGACGCGCTGCACGCCCAGGTGGCGCAGAAACTGCGCGAACGTTTCGATGCCGCCGACACGGATCACAGCGGCACGCTGACGCAGCAGGAAGCCCAGCGCGCGGGGCTCGGTTATGTGTCGGAGAATTTCGCGGCCATCGATACCGGTCACCGTGGAGAAGTGAGTTTCGAGCAGGTGCAGGCCTGGCTGGACAAGCGCGCGTCCGCCGCGTCGCGCAAGCCTTAGATCGGGCCTTCGAACACGATCTTCCAGTCCTTGCCTTCGCGCGCCCAGTACTGGCGCTTGCGCAGGGAGCTCCTGTTCTTGCCGATCAGCGTTTCCATCGTAAAGGTGGAAACGAGCATGTCGTCGCGGCCCGGATAGCGGAACAGCGTCACGTCGCTCAGCTTGACGGAGAGTCCGATTACGTTCACGAGGGCGCGCATGTCCTTCTCGTACCAGGTGTTCAGGTCCTCGCCGCTGGCGGACTTGAATCTGGCCGAGTAGTTCTTCAGCACGCGCGTGCGGTCCATGCTGGAGATGTCGCCGCGCCAGCCGTCGATCAACTTCGTGGCGGAATCGCGTTCGGCGTCCCATCTGGCCTTGCTGACGAATTCCGCCTTGTCGGCGATGACCACCGGAGTCTTGCCGATATCGACCGTGCCTTCGAGCTTTTTCAAGTCCGCATTGGTGAGCACGACGCAGCCGTCGGACGCGAGAGGAGGGCGGCTGTAGCTGTCGGACGGCGTGCCATGCAGGAAGATGCCGGAGCCGCCGCGGCCCTGCACGCGGTCCCACTCGTTCGGATAGTTGATGCGCAGGGCGCTGGCGCCGTAGAAGTCCGGCAGCTTGCGGCCCGCCACGCGGCCCGTGATGTAGTACACGCCGACCGGCGTTTTCTGGTCGCCTTCGCGCAGCTTGTGGATGCCCAGCTTGCCCTGGCTGATGTAGTAGTCCGTAACGAACTTCAGCTTGCCGTTCTGGTTCTGGTAGACGTAGAGCCGCGATTGCGCAGCGTCCACCACCAGCACGTGCTTCTGGTCGCTGCGCAGCTGCAGCACGGAGCGCGGCGCCAGGTCGGCGGCCGGACGGGCGGTCAGCGCCTGCAGCCGCACGCGCGCTTCGTCACGCAAGTCTTTCAGGCGGTCGGGCGGCGCATTGGCCGGCACGCCGGCGCCCAGTGCCGTCACGGGCTGCGTGTGCATCAGCAGCAGGTCGCCGCGGATCAGGTGTCCGACGCGGAAGTTCGGGTAGGCTTGCACGAGGGCGTCGGCCTTGGCCTGGGCTTCATTCAGCTGGCTGGCGCGCAGGTCTTTGTAGATGTCGATTAGCAGCAGTTCAGGGTCTTGTTTTGCGGGGGCGCTTTCGCGGGGCGCGATGGACTTGGCTTGTGCTG
>DASWYX010000146.1:0-4248 GCA_036404755.1 Pseudoduganella sp. | reverse complement strand
GCGCGGGCTCCAGGTGGGCGGGAAAATCGTCAGGCGGCCGTGGGCCCTGGGATTGTCATGGTACTTTGCGGTCAGCTGGCCGAAGGCGAGCGGGCTGTAGGCCAGCAGGCTGACCTGCTCGCGGAAGCAGGTTTCGTCCAGCAGGCTGGTTTCGAAAGCGCGCGCCGTCAGGTTGTACAGGTTCTGCACGGTGGCGATGCGCGGCAGGCCAAGCCGCTCCGACTGCTTGACGAATTCGCACACGCCCCAGCTGCTTTCATTGGACAGGCCGATATGGCGGATCTTCCCTTCCTGCACCAGCTTGCCCAGCGCGGCCAGCGTTTCCTCGACCGGCACGGCGGGGCGCTCGCGCACGGGATCGAAGGCATTGGCGCCGAACACCGGCAGATTGCGGCTGGGCCAGTGCAGCTGGTACAGGTCGATGTAATCGGTCTGCAGCCGCTTCAGGCTTGCTTCCACGGCGGCGCGCAGATTGGCCGCGTCGTGGTTGTGGCGCCCGCCGCGTATCCAGTGGATATTAGGATTCGGACCGGCGGCCTTGGTGGCGAGCACCACATCCGCACGGCGGCCGGATTTCTTCAGCCAGGCGCCGATGATGCGCTCCGTGTCGCCTGAGGTGGCGGCGGACGGCATCACCGGATACAGTTCGGCGGTGTCGAGGAAATTGATGCCGCGCTCCAGCGCATAGTCGATTTGCGCGTGCGCCTCGGCCTCGAAATTCTGCTGGCCGAAGGTCATCGTGCCGAGGCAGATGCGGCTGACCTGCAGGTCGCTTTGGCCGAGGGTGACCTTTTGCATGGCTTATCCGCGCAGCGCGTCCGCGCAGTCGCGCACCAGGGCCGGGCCGGCGTAAATCAGGCCGCTGTACAACTGCACGAGCTGGGCGCCTGCGGCAATCTTGGCCTTCGCGTCCGCGCCCTGCATGATGCCGCCCACGCCGATGATGGGCAGGGCATCGCCCAGCTCCGCCTTCAGCAGGCGGATCACCTTGTTGGACAGTTCGAACACCGGCGCGCCGGACAGGCCGCCCGCTTCGCCGCCGTGCTGCATGCCTTCCACTGCCGTGCGGCTCAGGGTGGTGTTGGTGGCGATCACGCCGTCGATCTTGTGGCGCAGAAGCGCGTCGGCAATGTTTTTGACCTGGTCGGCGTCCATGTCCGGCGCAATCTTCAGCGTCATCGGCACGTAGCGCTTGTGCTGGTCGGCCAGGCGCAGCTGGGCATCCTTCAGCTGGGACAGCAGGCCGTCCACCTCGGAGGCGCCCTGCAGCTGGCGCAGATTCTTGGTGTTGGGCGAAGAAATGTTCACCGTCACATAGCTTGCGTAGGGGTAGACCTTTTCCAGGCAGTGCAGGTAATCGTCCGCCGCCCGCTCGATCGGCGTATCGGCGTTCTTGCCGATGTTCAGGCCCAGGATGCCTTCCTTGTTCCGGTAGAAGCGCGAAGACTGCACGTTGGCCACGAAAGCGTCCACGCCGCCGTTATTGAAGCCCATGCGGTTGATGATGCCGTGCGCCGCCGGGATGCGGAACATGCGCGGCTTCGGATTGCCCGCCTGGGCGCGCGGCGTCACGGTGCCCACTTCGATGGAGCCGAAGCCCAGGTCGGCCAGCGCGTCAATGAAGGCGCCATCCTTGTCCAGGCCTGCGGCCAGGCCGACGGGGTTCTTGAACGTCAGGCCCATGACGGTGCGCGGATCGGGCAGCGGCTGGCGCACCATGGCGCGGGTCAGGCCGATTTTCGACAGGCGTTTCAGGGCGGGGAGGGTGAAATGGTGGGCTTCTTCGGCGTCCATCGAGAACAGGATGGGACGGGCCAGGGAATACAGGAATTTGTCGGACATGGGGCAACTTGGGATGAAATTGCCGACATTTTACCTTGGCAGCAGGCTCCAAACCCCTTTCATCCGGGCCTGCAGGGGCTGGAACTTGATCTTGTAGTTCATTTTCTGGCTCTCTTCGATCCAGTAGCCCAGGTAGACGAAGGGCAGGCCGAGTTCCTGCGCCTGGCCGATCTGCCACATCACGTTATAGGTGCCAAAGCTGGCGCCCGGCACGTCCGGATCGAAGAAAGTGTAGACCGAGGACAGCCCGTCCGACAGCACATCGATGATGGACACCATGCGCAGCGTGCCGTCCGGCTCGCGGAATTCCACCAGGCGCGTATTGACCCGGCTTTGCAGCAGGAATTGGGCGTACTGGTCGCGCGAATCCTGGTCCATGCCGCCGCCCGCGTGGCGCGTGCTCTGGTAGCGCAGGTAGAGGGCGTAGTGCTCGTCCGAGAAGGATAGCGTGGCCACCCCGGCCTGCAGCTGCTTGTGGCGCTCCGACGCCCGGCGCTGGGCGCGCGTGGGCAGATATTCGCCGGCCACCACGCGCACGGGAATGCAGGCCTGGCAACCGTCGCAATATGGACGATAGGTAAAGATGCCGCTGCGGCGGAAGCCGTTCTTGACCAGCTCAGAGTACACGTCCGCATTGATCAGGTGCGAAGGCGTGGCGACCTGCGAGCGCGCCTGCCGTGCATCCAGGTAGCTGCACGGATAGGGCGCAGTCGTGTAGAACTGCAGCGTGGCAAAGGGTAGATCGTTAAGCTGGGTCATGGAACATATCATAGCGCGTTCCGCGCGCGCGTACAGCCTTCAGACGCCAGCAGTGTAGGGCGGTTCCGGATGCCAGTCGCGGATCTGTGGCTTGACGATGCATTTCTTCAGGTGCTCGACAAAGACGCTGCGCGGAATCGGGCGCGCGCCCAGCGAGTGCAGGTGGCCCGTCTCCTGCTGGCAGTCGATCAGTTCTACGCCGTGGCGGCGCAGGAAATGAACCAGATAGGCCAGGGCCACCTTGGAACCGTCGGTCACGCGGGCGAACATGGACTCGCCGTAGAACATTGTGCCGATGGAAACGCCGTAGGCGCCGCCGACCAGTTCACCGTCCAGCCACAGCTCGGCCGAGTGGGCATAACCGAGCTTGTGCAGGCCGGTGTAGCCGCTGATGATGTCTTCCGAAATCCAGGTGCCCGGCCCATCGCGCCGCGGCGCGGCACAGGCGCGCATCACCTGCTCGAAGGCGGAATCGAAGCGCACCTGCCAGCGGCCGTCGGTGCGGCTGCTTTTTTCGATCTTTTTCAGCGTCTTGCGCAGGCTGTCCGATACCTTGAAATCGGCCGTGCGCAGCACCATGCGCGGATCGGTGCTCCACCACAGGATGGGCTGGCCTTCGGAAAACCAGGGGAAGATGCCGCGCTGGTAAGCCGCCAGCAGCCGCGCGGGCGACAGGTCGGCGCCTGCGGCCAGCAGGCCGGGGGCATCCGTGGTCAACGCCTCGGACACGTCGGGAAAAGGCGTGTTGGCGTCGAGCCAGGGAATCATGGTGCTTCGGCGGTGGGCAAGCGCATGGGGCGCGTGATGTCCATTTCGTGGAAGCCGTAGTTGCCGCCTTCACGCACGCGGTCGCGGTCGGAGAAGAAGAATTCCAGCGTGGTGGTGATGGTGGGGAAGGCCAGGTCGTCCCACGGGATTTCCTGCTGGGTGAACAGCTTCACTTCCAGGCTCTCCTCGCCCGGCGCGAAATTCAGGTCCTTCAGCTCGGCCAGGTAGAACATGTGGACCTGGTGCACGCGGGCCACGTTCAACAGCGTAAATAATTTACCCAGTTCGATATTGGCGCCCGCTTCCTCGGCCGTTTCGCGGCGCGCCGCGTCGGACGTGGTTTCGTTGTTTTCCATGAAACCCGCCGGCAGCGTCCAGAAGCCGCGGCGCGGTTCGATGGCGCGTTTGCACAGCAGGATCTGCAACTCGCCGTCGCGCTCCCAGACCGGGATCGAACCGATCACCATCTTGGGATTTTGATAATGAATCGTCTCGCAATTGACGCAAACGTAGCGCGGGCGGTTGTCGCCGGCCGGGACCATCAGTTCAACGGGGCTGGCGCATTCGGAGCAGAATTTCATGGAAGTAGGATCGTATCTGGTTCAATGCTTACTTTACACCGATTGACGGGGAGCCGCGTAGCTCGTGCGTCAAAGAGACGGGTTTCCTGGTGGATTCGGCAAAATATATTTGATCTATCGTGCAATCCGGTGGGATTAAGATTGCCTAAAGTGGCCAGGTGCCCTATAATACTCGCATCAGACGCGGGGTGGAGCAGTCTGGCAGCTCGTCGGGCTCATAACCCGAAGGTCACAGGTTCAAATCCTGTCCCCGCAACCAAATACTGTACGACACAAGCCCGACTCTTGAGCCGGGCTT
>DASWYX010000145.1:0-2044 GCA_036404755.1 Pseudoduganella sp. | reverse complement strand
CGGCGCGAGCAGGCCAACGAACTGCCCTGGTATGCGCTGGCGATAGCCGCCGCTTTCGGCACCCTCACCAGCGTGCTGGCCCTCGGCGGCGGCGCGGCGCTCTACCAGCTGCTGGGTGGCCACGGCGAAGTGCTGCGCGCGGCGCTCAGCTACTCCCACATCGTCTTTGGCGGCGCCCTGCTGATCTGGGCGTTCAACCTGATGGCGGCCGTCATCCGCGGCACTGGCGACATGACGCTGCCGACCTTTGTCATCGTCGGCGGCGCGGTCACGCTGCTGCCGCTGTCGCCGGCGCTGATCTTCGGCATTGGCCCGCTGCCGCGGCTGGGCGTTGCCGGCGGCGCCGCGGCGGTGCTGCTGTACTACCTTGGCGGCTGCGCGGTATTCGCCCGCCATTTGTGGCGCGGCCAGGGATTGCTGAAACCGGTATCGCGCCCGCCGCGCCTGCGCTGGGCGCCGCTGCGCGAAATCCTGCGCGTTGGCGCACTGTCTTCCGTGGTCAGCGTGACCACGAACCTGACCATCGTCGGCGTGACAGGCTTTGTGGCCCTGCATGGCACGGCCGCCGTGGCAGGCTACGGCGCCGGCAGCCGTCTCGAATACCTGCTGGTGCCCTTGATGTTCGGCCTCGGCATCCCGATCAGCGTGCTGTGCGCGACCTGCCTTGGAGCGGGCGACGCCGCACGCGCCCAGCGCGTGGCCTGGACCGGCGCCGCGCTGGCCTTCGGTATCGCCGAAACCATCGGCCTGGCCGCGGCATGCTGGTCGCAGGAATGGATCAATGCCTTCGGCGGCGATCCGCAAATGCTGGCATCGGGCGTCGCCTACCTGCGCATCGCCGCCCCCTGCTACGGCATGTTCGGCCTGGGACTGGCGCTGTACTTCGCCGCACAGGGCGCGGGCAAGGTCGCCTTGCCGGCCGCCGGCGCCGCGCTGCGCATGGTAGTCGCGCTGGGCGGCTGCTGGGCGGTGCAGCGCGTCGGCGCCGGGCTGCCGTGGATGTTTGCTTCGGTGGGATTGGGGATGACGGTGCTTGCCGCCGTCAACGTGGTGGCCACGCTGAACGGCGGCAGGAGCGGGTAAAACTCAGGCGCCTGCGGGACGCTTCATATTGCAGCTGGTTGGCTCGCTCATGGTTTCGGTCTTATAGGTCTTCAACAGCTTGAAACCCCAGGGCGTGCCTTCCTGCTTGTATTTGGCATCGGCCGTCAACGCAGAGATAACGATCGGCAGCTGCGCCTGGTGATCGCTCGCACGCATCGTCGCCTGATAGGCGCCCACGCCAACAGTCAGGCCTTCCATGGCTTTCGCCACTTTAATCGGTTGCAGGGAATTGGCCTTGCGGATCGCGCCGGCCAGAAAGGCCCAGCTGCGGTAGGCGCGGTAGCTTTCCATATCCCCGAAGCCCTCGCTGCGGGAATCATCCTGCAGCTTGTCCATGGCCGGATCGTCCATGCTCATGACGGCATCCGACGACTGGAGGACCTTGTTCACGCCCTTCTCGCCGATCGCGGTCACCTGGCCATGCTGGGATGCGAAGGTCGTCATCCATTTCGCATTCAGGCCGATATCGTTGCCGGCGCGGATCAGGCGATTCAGGTCAGTGCCGATATTGGCAGTGATGACAACGTCCGGATTGGCCGCCTTGATCTTGGCGACGTAAGGTGTGAAGTCCTGCACGCGGCTCGGCGGATGCAGCTGGGAGCCGACGATCTGGATGTCCGGGCGAAGCTGCTTGAGGAAGCGGCGCATGGCGGCTTCCGCATTCTGGCCCATCTGATAATCCATATTCATCAGGTAGACCTTTTTGATGCTCGGGTCTTCGGCCAGGTAGCTGATCATGCCCTTGGCCTTCATGCCGATGTGGCCATCGGTGCGGAAGTGCCAGAAAGAGCAGTATTTGTTGGTCATCTCTTCATCGAGGCCGGCCCAGTTGATCAGGATGATTTCCTTGCCAGGGTTGCGGGCATTGTATTTCTCGATCGAGTCCAGCAGGGTCAGGGTGATATTGGAGCCGATCCCCTGGATAATGAAATGGATATCC
>DASWYX010000144.1:0-7052 GCA_036404755.1 Pseudoduganella sp. | reverse complement strand
GGTTGGGTTTAAGGCTGAATGGTAAAGCGGTACAGCGACTGGGTTTCATACACCTCCCCCGGCCGCAGAATGGTATTCGGATACTCCGGCCGATTCGGCGAATCGGGATAATGCTGGGGTTCCAGGCAAACTCCGCAGCGGTAGGTATACTGCCACCCCTTGCCGACCAGCGACCCATCCAGGAAATTCCCGCTATAAAACTGCAGCCCCGGCTCCTGCGTATAAATCTCCAGCACGCGGCCGGATTGCGGCTCGCGCAGCAGGCAGGCCAGCGTCATCGTATGCGCCTCCGGCTTGTTCAGCACGAAGTTATGGTCGTAGCCGAGGCCATTATCCAGCTGCTCATCCTCATCATTGATACGCTCGCCGATGGTGCGGGTGCTGCGGAAATCGAAAGGCGTGCCCGCCACGTCCAGCAGCGGACCGAGGGGAATCGACTTGGAATCGATGGGCGTGTAGCGCTCCGCATTGATCACCAGCTGGTGATCGAGAATGCTGCCCTCCCCCGCCAGGTTGAAGTAAGCGTGGTGGGTCAGGTTCACGGGCGTGGCCTTGTCCGTTACCGCATGGTATTTGACCAGCAGCTCGTTCGCGTCATTCAGCTCATAGGTCACGGTCACATCCAGGTTGCCCGGATAACCCTGGTCACCATCGCGGCTGCGGCAAGTCAGTTTCAGCCCGATCAACAGATCGCCCACCACGGGCACCGCATGCCAGGCCAGCTTGTTGAAGCCGCGCGGACCGCCGTGCAAGTGGTTTTCGCCGTCGTTGATCTCCAGCTGCACCCACTCGCCATCCAGCTCGAAGCGGCCGCGCGCGATGCGGTTGCCATAGCGGCCGATCAGGGCGCCGAAATACGTCTTGTCGTCGAAATAGGAGTCGGCCTTCGAATAGCCACAAGTCACGTCGGCCAGGCGGCCGTGCTTGTCCGGCACGTGCAGCTCGGTGATGATGCCGCCGTAGTTGGTGATTTTGACGGTCATACCGTTGCGGTTGCGCAGCGTGTACAGGCTGAGCGGCAACCCCTCAGGCGTTTCACCGAACGGCTCTTGTGTGATGCTCAGTTCCATTTATGCAATCGATGGGCGGCCGAAGACCGGCATGCCCTGCTCGTCCCAGCGCAAGGGTTTGACAAAGGTATGGCGGTCCGGATTCCACAGCGGGTCGCCGATGATTTCAGTATAAGTCCTGGCATGATATACGAGGAGCACAGTTGACCCGTCCTCCGCCACGGTGAAGCTGTTGTGGCCCGGGCCATACACCTTGTGCTCGAAGCAGGTTTGCAGCACCGGCTGCCCGGACTTGTGCCACGAGGCCGGGTCCAGCAGGTTCGCGTTCTCGTCAGCCCACAGCAGGCCCATGGCATAGTTCTCGTCGGTCGCGCTGGCCGAATAGCTGATGAAGATCTTACCGTTCCTCTTCAGCACGGACGGGCCTTCGTTGACCCAGAAACCGCGGATCTCCCAGTCGTATTCCGGCTTGCTCAGCATGATGGGCTTGCCCTGGATCTGCCACGGCGTTTTCATCGGCGCGATATAGAGGTTGGAATTGCCCTCGATTTCCTTGTCCTTCTGCGCCCACAGGTAGTACAGCTGGCCCTTGTGGGTGAAGGTGGTCGCATCGAGGCAGAAGCTGTCGATGCCGGTATCGACCTGGCCCTTGAACTCCCACTCGCCGTCCAGCGGATTGGGGCTGTCGTTGCGCAGGGCGTACATGCGGTGCTGGAACAGCTTGTCCTTGATTTCGCGACTTGGCGCGGCGGCGAAGTAGATATACCAGGCGCCCTGGTTGAAGTGGATTTCGGGGGCCCAGATCAGTTCACTGTAAGGACCCCGGTCCGGCTTGCGCCAAACGTCGCGGGTTTGCGCGCTGACCAGGCCCTCGATGGTCTTGGCGCGGCGCAGTTCGATGCGGTCGTACTGCGGCACCGACGCGGTGAAGTAGTAATAGCCATCGGTATGGCGGTAGATATAGGGGTCCGCGCGCTGCTCGATCAGCGGCTTCAGGATGTCGCCCAATTGATTCTCCAATTCGTTGAATTCAGCTTGCCACATAGCCGTGCGTACGCATTTCGGCCTTCACTTCGTCGTAATACCTGTCGCTGATGCGGTACTTGAACATCAGCAGGCCCATGACCAGGTGGAAGAAACCCGAGATCACGGACAGCATCAGCGCAATGCCGTTCAGCGCGAAGGCCGTTTGCTCGGCGTTCGGCCGGTAATCGAAATAGGTCAGCAGGATGCCCACCAGGCCGCCGGCGATCGCCATGCCCGCCTTCTGGCAGACCGAGATGCCGCCGAAGGCGAAGCCCGAGACGCGCTTGCCCGTCTTGACCTGGCCGTAGTCGATGGTCTCGGCGATGGCCGACCAGAACACGGGCGCGTGCAGGTCCACGATGAAGGACAGCAGGAAGTACAGCACGAAAGCCAGCACCGTATCGCCCGGCTTCACGAACACGTAGATCGCCACGCTCAGCGCCGCCACCATGATCTGCGTGTAGCGGAACAGCTTGACCTTGCAATAGCTCTTGGTGATCCAGGTCGAAGCAACCATGGACATTATGGCCGCCGCCACGCCGGTGGAGAGGAAGGCCGACACCATGCCCGTGTCGCCGCCCAGGTAGTACTTCGCGTAGTAGATCGCGACCGAGCCGCGGATCACATAGCCTACCGTGCCCGTCACGCAGACGCCGCACAGGATCAGCCACTGGTCATTCTTCATCAGCACCTTCAGCTGCTCGGCGATGGACTGGCGCTCCACCACATGGCGTACGCGCTCGGTGGTGGTGAAAAAGCAGAACAGGAACATGGCCACGGCCACGGCCGCCATCACGCCCATCGCGGCCTGGTAGCCCGCCGCCGCATTGCCGTTGCCCCAGCGCTGGGCCAGGATAGGCACGATGATCGTGACCATGAAGGCGCCGATCTTGGCGAAGAACAGGCGGTAGCCGTTGGCGGACAGGCGCTCCTGCGGATCGCTGGTCAGGCCCGAGATCAGGGAGATATAAGGAATGCCCACGCCGGCCGTCATCAGCGTGGCCACGATGTAGGTCGTGTAGGCCCACACCAGCTTAGCGTCATACGCGAGTTGCGGCGTGGTGAAGGCGAAGAAGATGCTCACGCCGTAAGGCACGGCCAGGAATAGCAGCCAGGGACGGTAGCGGCCCATTGTTGCATTGAAGCGGTCGGTCAGCTGGCCCATGACCAGGTCGGCGATCGCGCCGACGATCTTCACCGCCACGAACAGCAGCGCCAGGTCGGCTGTGTGCAGGCCGTAGATATCGGTATAGAAGAACGTGATGATCAGCATCATCGACGAGATCACCACATTCAGCGCCATATCCCCAGCGCCAAAGCCCACCTTCTCCAGCACCGACAATTTTTGATTCGACATTTGTTACCCCATACAGCTAAAACGGCGGATCAATGATCCGCCTTACGCAATGTTCGTCCGCCACGCTGCGCGCCGAAACGTTGATCCGCCTCGCGCGGCGGGGCGACACGTTGCTCCGCCGGGCCGTGTAGGGCGGATCATTGATCCGCCGTGCGTGCTCAGTTCCTCCAGCTCAACGTCAGCCCCACCGTGCGGTCATACCTGCGCGTATCGCGCGGGTAAATCACCGGGTCCTGCCAGTAATCCTGGTACTTGAAGTTCAGCAGGTTGGTCCCGGTCAGGTTGAGCGACAGGTTCGGCGCAATCTTGTAGCTGATCGACCCATCCAGCGTGGACATCGGGGCCGCGATCAGGTCGCGAGCCGGCGAAGTGCCTGCATTGCCCGGACGGTCGTTGTACACCTGGGTAAACTTCGAGCGCCAGTTGTAAGCCAGACGTCCCGACCACGCGTCGCGCTCATACAGCACCACCACGTTGTAGGACTGGCGCGACATGCCGGCGAACGGCTTGCCGACCAGGGTCGGATCGATGGACGAGGTCACGCCGCCTTCGGTATAAGTGAAGTTGGCTTCCACGCCCAGGCCTTGCAGGATGCCCGGCAGGCCGTCGTAGAACTGGCGGTATGCCAGCTCGACGCCCTGCAGGTGGCCCTTGTCCGTATTGAACGGACGGCTGGTCTGGTAAGTCACGCCCTGGAACACTTCCGGCACCGACTTGTTCATGATGTAGCCGTCGAAGTTATGACGGAACACCGTGGCGCTGGCATAGCCGGAGCGCGAGAAATACCACTCCAGCGACGCATCCGCGTTCTTGCCAGTGAACGGCTTCAGGTCCGGGTTGCCGCCGGAAGCCGTGGACTGGGTCGTGGTGCCGTTCGAGTTGACGTAGGCGGTGGCCGGGTTGAGCTGGGCGAAGTCCGGGCGGGTCAGCGTCTTGGTCAGCGCCAGGCGCGCCAGCAGGTCCGGGCGCAAGGTCAGCTTGAAGTTCGCGCTTGGCAGGACATCGGTGCCCGAGCTGCTCGTGTTGATCGGCACATAGGCGCCGTTGACGATGTTATTGCCCACCAGGTCAGCGTCGGTCTTGGTCACGCGCACGCCCAGCACGCCGTCCAGCGGATACGCGCCCAGGTCCATGCCCACCTTGGCCTTGGCATAGAAGGCGTAGTTCTTTTCCTTGTCCTCGAAGAAGGACGCCGGATCGAGCGCCTTGGCGGCGGCGCTGCCGGTAACGGCCTTGCGCACTACACCTGTCTGGGCGACCATGAAGTCCGGGCACGGCGTGCTCCACTTCGGCGTGCCGTAATCGGCGGAGAATGGCTGGGTGGAGCAGGACAGGCCGGGGATGCTGGCCATCGTCACGTTCGGGGTAGCGCCCACGCTGCCTTCCAGCGACTTGATGGAATTGGCCTTGCGGTCGTTCACGCGCACACCGCCGCTGAATTCCTTGAAGAAGCCGTCCGATTCGGGCGTCCAGCTCACGTCCGCGCGCCAGTCGGTGGAACTGCCGCGGTCCTTGCCGTAACGGTCGAAGAACTGGAACAGGTAGATCTTGGTCGGGTCGTTCAGGCCCGCGCCCTGGTACTGGGCGAAGGCGCCGTCGTCCACCACGGTCTTTACGTGCACCTTGTCCACGTTCAGGTTGGTGTCCAGGATGGGGTTCACCCAGTCGTTGGAGCTGATGGTGCGCGCGATTTCGCTACTCACTTTCAGGCCCTGCGTCGGGCGCCAGTTGCCGCCGATCGCGTACTGCTGCGCGATGCTGGTCGAGGCGCGCGCCTGGGTCGACAGGATGGTGAAGGTGTTGGTCGAATCGATCGTGTCGGTCTGGTTGGTGCCCGGGATCTTGGTGACCTTGATCTGGTCAGGCGACGTTGCCCACGGCAGTCCGACAAAGAAATCGGTTTCGTCATGGCCCTTGAATTTCGAGTACAGGCCTTCGGCGTACAGGTCGAAGTCCTTGTTCGGCTTCCACTGCAGGGCGAAGTTGGCGGCCTGGCGGGTACGCTTGCCGAAGATGTCCTGGATGCCGACCAGGTCCGGGCCGGTCAGGTTCGGCGCGGCGAAGAATTTATCGATCGGGAAGGTCTCGAAGCCGCGCTCTTCGTGGAAGCGGTCGGCGATGTGCGAAATACCAAGCAGCGCGCCGAATTCGCCGGAGCCGGTTTTCCAGCGGTTGGAGATCATGCCTGCCACTTCAGGATCCGTGGCCTTGGCCTTGTCCTTGTTTTTTGCGCCCACTTGCGCGCTGGCCTGGAAGCCCTTGAAGTCGAAGGGACGGTTGGTGCGCACGTCGATCGCGCCGGCGATGCCGCCTTCCACCTGTTCCGCGCTCTGCGACTTGTACACGTCCGCACGCTGCAGCATGGTGGACGGGATGTCGCGCAACTGGATATAGCGGCCGGTGGTGGTGAACATCTCGCGGCCGTTCAGGAAGGTGGCGATGCCGGGCAGGCCGCGAATCAGCGTGGTGTTCGCCTCGCCTGCGTCGCGGCGCACCTGGATGCCGGTCACGCGGGCCAGGGTTTCGGCCACGTTCGTGTCCGGGAACTTGCCGATGTCGTCGGCCACGATGGAGTCGATGACGTTGTCCGAGTCCTGCTTGATCTTCTGGGCGCTTTCGGCCGCCCTGCGCACGCCGCTCACGGTGACGACGCTCACGTTCGGATCCGCCACTTCCTGCGCCCATACGGACGCACTGCTCAGCATGCCGGCAGCCAGCAGGCTGGCCACGGTCACTTTCAAAGCAAAAGTATTATTGTTGGGCGCAATTCGGCCCATTGAATAGTGCTTCATAGGTCTCCCGATGTTGTTATTAAAGCTGCTACTACGTTTTGTATGGGACCCATGTTAGGGTGTCGAAGTAATTCAATCCAATTAATTTTTCCACGCTTTCAATATCGAAATTGATATCGCAATGCTGTGTGCAGGGCAACAAAAGTTCAACTGGTCGGCGGCTGCTTATTGATTACAATTCGTTTTGATAGAATGTAGTTTTATTTCCGCCCGGCAAAAGATCTCCAGATGCAGCGTTCGTATGTTCCCTCGCGCGTGGCCCGTGTTTTCGGTCTTGCGGCACTGTTGTGCTGTGCGTCAGTGCACGCGGACGAGGCCGCCGAAATCAACAAGTTGTTACGCTCTGGACAGCTGCCGGCCGCGCTGGGCAGGGTCGATGTCGCCCTGGCACAACATCCCAAAGATGCGCAGTTACGCTTCCTCAAGGGAATGATCCTCAGCGAGCAAGGGCGGTCTGCGGAGGCGATTGTTGTCTTTCAAAAGCTGACCGAGGATTTTCCTGAGCTGCCGGAGCCTTATAACAATCTGGCCGTTCTGTATGCCGGATCGGGACAGTACGACAAGGCGCGCGTGACCCTGGAGCGCGCGATCCGCACCAATCAGGCTTATGCGACGGCGCACGATAATTTGGGCGACGTGTACGCGAAGCTGGCGTCGCAGTCTTATGACAAGGCGATGCAGCTGGCCGATTCTCCTTCTTCTTCGCCCCCGGCCAAGTCGAAGCTGGCCATGGTGCGCACGCTGAAAGCGCCGGCCAGCCAGACTAGCGCGCCCGGCACCGCCGCCGCCTCTGCAACCGCCGCCATCGCGCCCTCAGCGCCCGCCCCGACATCCCCCCCTTCCGCCACCGCTCGCGCGTCCGCCCTT
>DASWYX010000143.1:0-4031 GCA_036404755.1 Pseudoduganella sp. | reverse complement strand
GTCCGGCCGAGCGGGTGCTGATCCGCGACGGCGCGCGCGTGCACGTGATCCCGGCCGAGAAAATCGCATACATCGAGGCGCAGGACGACTATGTGCAGATCCACTCGGAAGGCAAGGCTTACCTGAAGAACCAGCGCATGGCCGAATTGGAAGAGCAGCTGGATGCGGACAAATTCATCCGCATCCACCGCTCCTATCTCGTCAACATCGAATGCGTGGCCCGCATCGAGCAGGCCAGCAAGGACAGCCACCAGGCCGTGCTGCACGACGGCACGCGCCTGGCCATCAGCCGCAGCGGCTACCAGCGCATCCGCGCCGTCATGCAGTAGGCGCTACTTCACCCACTTGGCGGGCTGCAGGCGCGCCACCACGGGCTGGATCTTGTCCAGCCTTGCCGCGCTGCGGCCGGAGAATCCGAGCACGATGTCGGCCGCCGCTGCGCTCCAGTCGAAGGCACTGCCGCCGTTGCCGCCGCCGCCCAGCGTGCGCCCGTCGCTGAGGGTGTACAGCAGGCGGTCGACGCGCGCGCCGGAACGGCCATCGATGCGGGTCACGAACTGGCCGGGGAGGATGGTCAGTACCTGGCTCAGTCCACCGCCGCCGCCGCCGTGCTGGGTGGTCCAGGCATTGCCGTCCGCATCCTGGTAGCTGGTGATCAGCTTGTCGATTTCGGAGCCGCTGCGCAGCTGCAGGGCGGAGATGCGGGTCTGCTTCTGCAGGTAGAGGTTGATGTCCACATCGTCGAAGGGATCGCCGCCGTCGCCGCCGTGCGCGGCCACCGGCACGATCTGGTATTGCAGGATGGGCGTGCCCAGCTGCAGCGAGAGCAGCGCCGGGCGCTGGAAGGTGGCCGTTGGATCGTCGACGAAGGCGGCGATCTGCGTATTGATCGCCAGTTCATCCTTCTTCGCTTCCTCCAGCCCTTCCTTTGCCTTGCCGTCACCGGTGTAGCCGCGGTAGAAGGTGTACAGCTTTTCCATCCACAGCAGCTGGTTCTTCAGCTCCACCACCTTGGCCAGCGAAGTGGCCAGGCCCGGCGTGACGTTCGTGCCGAGGAAGTAGTCGCGGTTTTTGGCGATGGGGCCGAAGTCGTTGATCTCGTGGACGTGTTCATAGCCGGTGCAGGCAAAGGACAGGATGGCCGGCGCGTCGATCGGCAGGCTGGGGAAGGCCAGCGCGTATGCAACAAGCTCGTTCGGATTGGGCAGCCTGGGATTGGCGATGCCGGCCACGTTCTGGCTGAAGGAGATGCGGGTGTGCGAACTCTTGGTGACCTTGTCGATCTTGCTCTGGAAGTCGCCGCCGACGGTGCCGAAATCGAAGATGCCGTTGGCTGCCAGCTCCACCTTCACGCTCAACTGCTCTTCGCGCGACTGGGCATAGAAGGTATATACCGCGTAGTACTCGGAGCCGGTTGTCAGCGAAGACATGAAGGAGTCGCCATAGCTGCGGAAGAATTTCTTCAGCTGCTCGTTGCCGGATGGCGGGCTGACGCCGTCGCGCAGGCGGAAGGCGTTGGCGGTGTCCGTGCCTTTCACATGCTTTGCGTGCACGACGATATTCAGGCTGTGCGTGGTGAGGCTCAGGTTCTGCACGAACTGGCTTTTTTCATTGACGCTGCCGAAGGGGCCGAAGCCGACCGAGATCGACTGCGAAATATCCAGCGCGCGGTACAGCGACTCGACGTCCTCCGTCACGTGATAGACCACGCTGCTGATGCCGCCCGTCGTGACGAAAGAGCCTTGCACGGCGGTGGAAATGCCGGAGCCGGTAACGGTGTCGCAACCCTGGAATAGGCTGGCGGGAGGCGGCGGGGCGATGAAGCTGCTGGACTGGAATTCACGCGAGGTAGGGACTTCCTTGTTGACTGTCATGATGATCGTTCTCCCATTGGTTTTGGAACCTCGATAGGGACTGCAATGGCACAGTCTAGTGACTCAACGGGCGCTGACAATCTCCAATTGTCACGTTCGAATCTTTTAATTTCGGCAGGCAGTCCAGTGCCTGCAGCGTGTCATGGACAGCCTTGTCGAGTGGCGTGTGCGGCTCCGGGCCGCCCAGCGCGGCGAGCAGGGCGCCGTTGTCCATGCGTACTTCGCGCTGCCACAGGTAGCGCATTTCAAGCAGCTCCCGCAAGACGGTGACGAAGGGCGACAGGGCGATGAACAGCCACCACGGCGCGGCGCGCAGCGTTGGCGCGCGGCCGGTACAGGCTTGCACCACGCGAGCGATGGCGGCGTTCATTTGCGTGCCGTCCGCATCCCAATGCCCGGCCATGTGGTAGCGGGCGAACAGCGGCAGCGCGTCGCCGCGCTCGGCGAGGCGGAACATGGTTTCGGCGACGTCCGGCAGATAGGCCCAGTGGTGACCCACGCCCGGCGTGGCTGGGTTACTGATGCTGCGCACGGCCCGGCCGGGTTTGACCAGGCCTTGCGCAAACCAGTTGTTGGCGTCGCGTGCGCCAAAGAAGTCGCCGGCGCGCACGATCAGCACCGGCACGCCATGCTCGGCCGCCGCGCGCTCCAGGCGGCGCTCCAGTTCCACGCGGATCGCGCCCTTGCGCGTGAGCGGCCGCTGCGGCGCATTCTCCGCGATCGGCGCGCCGGCCCCGGCGTCCGGCGCGAAGTTGTACAAGGTGCCGGGCAGCAGGACGCGGGCGCCGGACGCGCGCGCAGCGGCGATCGTGTTGTCGATCATCGGCAGCACCAGCTGCGCCCAGCTCTGGTAGCCGGGCGGGTTCACGGCGTGGACGATCAGCGAGACGCCTTCCGCCGCGGCCACGACATCTTCGCGTTGCATGGCATCGCCTTGCAGCCATTGCAGGCCGGCCCGCGGCGCCTGCGTTGCCGCCTTGCGGTTAAGAGCCTTTACCTTCCAGCCGCCGGCCAGCAGGCGTTGTGTGAGGGCGCCGCCGATGCCGCCGGTTGCGCCAAGTACGAGTGCAGTTTTGTTCATGATGAATCCTCCTTTGCTGCGCATTGTGCGCCGCCGGCGGATTAAAGAAAATTGGTTAGAATGGCATAGTCGCTATACATAAATGCATAAGCCATGGATGAACCGAACTGGGACTGGTACCGCAGCTTTCTGGGCGTGATGGACGAAGGCTCGCTGTCCGCCGCGGCGCGTGCGCTGGGCATGACGCAGCCGACCGTCGGCCGCCACATCGATGCACTGGAGCAGACACTGGGCCTGTCGCTGTTCACGCGCGCGCACGACGGCTACACGCCGACCGAAGCGGCGCAGCAGCTGCGGCCGTATGCGGCCACGCTTGCCTCCAACGCGGCGGCGCTGCGGCGCGTGGCGAGCAGCCAGGGACGGGCCGGCGAGGTACGCGGCACGGTGCGCATCACGTGCAGCGAAGTGGTCGGCGGTGAAGTGCTGCCGTCCATCCTGCGCGATATGCGCGAGGCGCATCCGGCGCTGTCGGTGGAGTTGGCGCTCTCCAACCGCGCGGGCAACCTGCTGCAGCGCGAAGCCGACATCGCGGTGCGCATGTTCCGGCCGACGCAGGAGGCGCTGGTGGCGCGTCATCTGGGCACCGTGGAGCTGGGATTACTCGCGCTGCGGGACTATCTGGATCGCCACGGCACGCCGGCGACGGCGCGCGAGCTGCAGAAGCACACGCTGATCGGCTATGACCGCGAGAGCGATTACACGCGCAAGATGCGCCGCACGTACCCGGCGCTGGAAGGGCTGCATTTCGATGTGAAGACGGACAGCGACCTGGCGCAGCTGGCGGCGATCCGCGCCGGCGTGGGCATCGGCATCTGCCAGGCGCCGCTGGGTGCGCGTTATGGCCTGGTGCGCGTGCTGCCGCGCGCGCTGTCGATTCCGCTGGAGTACTGGCTGGTGATGCACGAGGACTTGCGCGACAACCCGCGCTGTGCGGCGGCTTTTGCGGCGCTGGGCGAGGGGCTGGCGGATTACGTCTCTTCGGTGCGCTGAGCGCCGACCTGCCACCAGGCCGGGAACAGGGCCTGGATTTCCGGGCGCATGAAGCGGTCGTCGATCAGGTGGACGGTGCCGCGGTC
>DASWYX010000142.1:0-4888 GCA_036404755.1 Pseudoduganella sp. | reverse complement strand
TCAGTCCTTTCATGAAGCGCGTGCGTTCCGGCAGCTGCAGCAGCGCGTCCACCACGCGGCGGTCCATGAGCCGGAAATCGCCCGCACTGGGTGGGATGTGAAAGCGCTCGCCGCCCTGCATGAAGCGATAGAAGGCGCGCTTGGCCATACCCAGCAGGCGCGGTTCATGTGCACGCGACTCGGGGACCGGCACCACCATATCGTCGCCGGCCCGCCAGTGCGCGATCAGTTTCGGAATCAGTTGTACCGGGTGCTGGCCGTCGCCATCCATGGACAGTACGGCGTCTCCGCGCGCTGCGTTCAGGCCGGCGGTCAGGGCGGCTTCCTTGCCGAAGTTGCGCGACAGGCGCAGCAGCTGCACATTGCTGTAGGCGCGGCTGCGCTCGAAGGCGGCAACCACTTCATCCAGGGCATCGCTGCCGCCATCGTTGACGATGACGATTTCCCATTCCATTTCAGTGCGGGTCAGCGTGTCGGCCAGCTGCGGCAGCAGTTGGGCGAGGGAGGCGGCTTCATTCAGCACCGGCATCACCACCGAAATGGACGAGCGGGCGCCGCGCCGCAATGAGATTGAGCTGGCTGGCATGTTATTCCTCCACCAGTGAACGGCGTGTGCCGGCAAAGCGAACCTGCTTCGGCTGGATCTTCAGGCGCTGCAAGTCTTCGTTGTCGATGACGACATACCCGTGTGCGCCATCCGCGGGATTCAGATGACGCAAATTGCCGTGCGTGTAAAAGGCCGATGAGAAGGCCGGCTTGGCCAGATACTGCAGCTGCGCACCGGCCGGCGCTGCCTGGACCAGGTCGCGGTCCGAATTGCGGCTGACCTGGCGTACCACCAGCGGCGAGGCCGCCGCCACCAGCAGCGCGTAGATGAACAGGCCCACCGCCGTACGCCGCTGCACACGCTCGGAACTGCGTTCGATGTGCTGCGCCACCAGCACGGCAAAGGGTGGCAAGGCGGTCAGCGCGTATGTCCAGATGATGTTGCGGCTGAAGGTGAAGAAGACCAGGGGCACCAGCGTGGCGCACCAGAGGAAACTGGCCAGCGCATCGGGTTTTTCCTGCCTGCGCAGCAGGGCAGCCAGGCCCGCAATGAAGACATGCATCCACGGCAGCGCCGCGCCGATCCAGAACAGCCAGATGGCGCCGAAGGGCTGGCTGTGCGCGAAACCATAACGGTCGCCGGTCCAGCCAGGCACGAGGAAACGCGAAAAGTGTTCGCCGACGATGAAGTAGCTGATGAAGCCCGGGTAAGCGTGCTCCGCAGCGATGTACCACGGCAGGAAAATGGCGCAGGCCAGCGCTACGCCAGCCCAGTCCCACACATGGGCCAGCATTTGCAGGGAACGGCGGTGCAGCAGCGCGTAGGCCGCCAGCGGCATGCCGATCAAGGCCCAGGTGGCCAGGCCTTTGGACAGGGCGCCCAGCCCAAGCAGGGCCCAGAAGCCCAGGCGCCAGCGGCGGCCGTCCGCGCGCCCGGCGCCGCGCGCCTGGATGGCGCAGTACTGGGCAGCCCAGACGATGGCCATCTGCACCGCATCGGTCATCACGGCGCCGGCACTGACGAAGAACAAAGGCGACGCCGCCAGCACCGGCACGACCAGCCAGCGCTGCCGGACGCCAAGCGCTGTGGAGAACTGCATCGTAATCCACAGGGCCGGCAGCGACACCAGCAAGGCGGGCAGGCGGGCGGCAAATTCATTCACGCCGAACAGGCGCATCGAGGCCGCGCTCAGCCATGTCGACAGCGGCGGCTTGGCAAAGAAGGGGGTGTGCGCATCCATGTGCGGCATCAGCCAGAAACCGTTCATGGCGGTCTGGCGCGCCAGTTCGCCATAGCGCGCCTCGGTCGTATCCGCCAGGGGCGCGGCCAGCATCAGTCCCAGCCTGCACAGCAGCAGTACGGCGACAGCCAGGATCAGCCAGGTGCGCCAGTTGCGCAGTGCGGAGGAATCAATGGGAAGTGCAGCAGGCGCTGCGCCGGCCATGGCGGCCCGTTGTTCTAATTGCATAACATTCCCATTCCATCTACAACCCGAAGACTATGGGTATACGCTAACAAATCGATGGTTAAGGCAACGTTAACGGCCGCGTCGGTATAATTTTCCGAAGATTCTTCAGCGAGGTGAACGTGCGGCTGCTACTGGTGGAAGACGATCCAATGATCGGCGATAGCATTGAAGGTGGTTTGCTGGCGGAAAATTATGCGGTGGACTGGGTGCGCGATGGCGCCGGCGCTGAACTGGCGCTGTCCACTCAGGCGTATGACCTTGTGCTGCTCGACCTTGGCCTGCCGCGCAAGCAAGGCATGGACGTATTGCGCGGCTTGCGTTCCCGTGGACTCGACGTGCCTGTGCTGATCGTGACTGCCCGCGACAGCACGGCCGACCGCGTGCAGGGCCTGGATGCCGGCGCGGACGATTATCTCGTCAAGCCCTTCGATCTCGACGAATTGCTGGCGCGCATCCGCGCCCTGTTGCGGCGCCGCGTGTCGCGCACCACGTCGATCATTCGCCATGGTCGCGTCGTGCTCGATCTCGCCAGTCACGAAGCGAGCATCGATGGCGCGGCGGTAACGCTGTCGGCCCGCGAATTCGCTGTGCTGCGTGCACTGCTCGACGAGCCGGGAACCGTGGTTGCGAAAAGCGTGCTGGAGGAAAAGCTGTACGGCTGGAATGCCGAGGTCGAGAGCAATACGATCGACGTCTACGTGCACCACCTGCGCAAGAAATTCGGGCAAGCCTTCATCCAGACCGTACGTGGTGTCGGCTACAAGGTTGCCGCCGCCGAATGAAGACCATACGCCGACAGCTGCTGGTTGGCCTGCTTTGCGCCACCATTGCCAGCGCTATCGGCGCCGGTGCGCTGCTCTACCACTCGCTGCAGGTCGAAACCGGCGAGCTGGCGGACATGCAGCTGCGCCAGCTGGTCAGCGCCATGCCGGACGAATTCGCGCCGGACGCCTCCCTGCCGGCGCCTGAAGATCCCGAGGAAGAATTCATTCTGCAGGTCTGGGACTTGAAGGGCCGGCCGCTGTTTGCTTCCCGCCCCAATCCGCCGACGCCCAACTATAACGCCCGCGGCTTCTCGACCGTGACGATCAAGGGGCAGGCCTGGCGCGTCTATGGCGAACTCCATCACAACCTGTACGCGCAGGCGAGCCAGCCGCTGCAGGTGCGCAATGAGATGGCGGCGCATATCGCGCTGCGCACCGGCCTGCCCCTGGTGGGATTTGTCGGCGTGCTGGTGGTGCTGGTGCTGATCGTGATCGGCCGCGCCATGGACCCGCTGGACCGGCTCGCGCGGGCAGTCGAGGACCGTTCGCCCAGCACGCTCGATCCCCTGAGTCCCGATGGCTGGCCGTCCGAACTGGCGCCCGTGGTGCAGGCGCTGAACGTGCTGCTGGCAAGGTTCGACGAGACGCTGGGCGCACAGCGGATTTTTGTCGCCGATGCGGCGCATGAATTGCGCTCGCCGCTGACGGCCCTGAAAATCCAGCTGCAACTGGCGGAGCGCGCCACCACGCCGGAGGCGCGCGCCTTGGCGATGGCCAAGTTGCATGAACGCCTGGACCGCAGCGCCCACCTCGTGCAGCAGCTGCTCAGCCTGGCGCGTTTCGAAGCCGGCCATACGGCGGAACAGCTGCAGCACGTGGAGCTGGGCGAGCTGCTGCGCGCTACCGTTGCCGATCACGCGGCCATTGCGGACAGCCGCGGCATCGACCTTGGCGCGGTCGCGTACACGCCGGTGCATGTGCAGGCCGATCCCGATGGCTTGCGCGTGCTGCTCAATAACCTTGTGGACAATGCCCTGCGTTATACACAGGCCGGCGGCCGGGTCGATGTGGTGGCCGAACTGTCCGCCGGCTGGCCCGTGCTGCGCGTTTGCGACAACGGGCCGGGCGTGGCGCCGGAGCAGCGCGAGCGCCTGTTCGACCGCTTCTACCGGCCGGAAGGCAATGCCGTATGGGGCGCCGGGCTGGGGCTTTCCATCGTGCGCAATATCGCCAACAACCACGGCGCGCAAGTCAGCCTGGACGAAGGCGCCGAGGGACGCGGCCTGTGCGTCACGGTGAAGTTTGCCGAGCAAACGTAAGCGCAAAGCGGCCGGGCGGCATGCCGACGTGGCGGCTGAAGGCCGTGCTGAAGGCACTGGCCGAGCCGTAGCCCACGCGCTCGGCGATCTCGGCCAGCGCGAGGCCTGAGCGGCGCAACAGGTCCTTGGCGACGGCCATGCGCCAGGCCAGCAGGTACTCCATCGGCGCCAGTCCCACGGCGCGCGTGAAGCGCTCGAAGAAGGCGGAGCGGGACAGGGCGGCTTTCTTCGCCAGCTGTTCCACCGTCCATGCATGCGCGAGGTTTCCGTGCATGTCACGCATGGCGGCGGCAAGACGTACATCGGCCAGGCCGCGCAGCAGGCCGGCGGGCGCGTTATCGCCGGGCGCGGCGCGCAAGGCCTCGACCAACAGCACCTCCACCAGGCGCGTGAGGACCAGGTCGCGGCCGGAACGCTGCGCCTTTTCCTCGTCCGCGACCAGGCGCACCAGCGTGGACAAGCGCTCGGCGCCCCGCACATGCACCAGCGCCGGAAACAGCGATACCAGCAGCGCCGCATCAGGTGAATCGAACACGAAATAGCCGCCCAGCAGGCGCACGTCGGCCGCGGCATCCTGATCGCCGTGGCGCACATCCGCGGTCGGCAGGGGCGCGGTTTTAGGATCGATGACCTGCGGCGTTACCGGCGCGAAGCCGGACAGGGTGAAGCCCGGCGTGGCCGGCATCAGCACGAAATCGCCTGCCGCCAGCGTGACCGGCGCCTGCCCGTCGACAGCCAGCAGGCAGCTCCCCTCCAGCACGGCGCAAAAGCTGGGCTGCCCGAAATCGCC
>DASWYX010000141.1:0-3173 GCA_036404755.1 Pseudoduganella sp. | reverse complement strand
GCGTGGTGGCGCCGACGAGCGTGAACGGTTGCAGGTCCAGCTTGACGCTGCGCGCGGCAGGGCCTTCGCCGATCATGATGTCGATCTGGTAGTCCTCCAGCGCCGGGTACAGGATTTCCTCGACCACGGGCGACAGGCGGTGGATTTCATCGATGAACAGCACATCGTTCGCTTCCAGGTTGGTCAGGATCGCCGCCAGGTCCCCCGGACGCTCCAGCACCGGTCCCGACGTCTGGCGCAAGTTCACGCCCATTTCGCGCGCGATGATGTTCGCCAGCGTGGTCTTGCCCAGGCCCGGAGGGCCGAACAGCAGCGTATGATCCAGCGCCTCGCTGCGCTTGCGCGCCGCCGAGATGAAGATTTCCAGCTGATCCCGGATTTTCACCTGCCCGACATACTCATCGAGCAGCTTCGGACGCAACGCGCGCTCGATCGCCTCCTCGTTGGGCGAGGACGGGGCAGCGTCGATGATCCGCTGTTCAGTGAAGTTGTCGGTTTGGATACTCATGCTCCGGCACTGTATAAATGTTCAGGGCATGATTCTATCAAGGCTGGACGCCCGGCGGTCATTTGCGCTCGTAAGTCCTGATTTCGAGCAAGTGTTCGTCGGTGTGGGCAGCCTGTCACTCTCGTGTGAGCGCCGCCGAAGCCATCGCTTGCAACTGCGCCGAATCCGAAGCGGCCGTCGTCAGTGTGAAGGTCATCTTCCTCGGAGAGTTCGGCGTGAACCAGTTGTATGACAGAGTGTGTGTTTCGCCGTTCGGCACCGTTGATGCCCTTCCATCAATCGTTTTCTCGTTGACCAGCGGCGGCGGGGCCTTGGACACCATGCTGTTAAACATCTGTTCAACATCAGCCGACCTGGCCCGGCGGGCAAAGATGGCGCACATATTCTTCCCGGCAGGTAGCGCAAGGACGAAATTGCCAAAGTCGCCCTGATGCGGCACCGGCCATGCGTCTCCCGCGCCGCCGTTCAGGAATGGCGCGGCTTTTTCAGCAGGCAGCTTCGGCACCTGGGCTGTGGCTAGCTGATTACGAAGACCTTCCAGGTTATGGAGGTTCTTCATGCACAGCGACGCAAACAGACTGGAAAATACTTCCGCCTTCGGATCCATGTCCGCGGCGCCGGCAATGGCCGGCACCAGCAGCGTGGCGAGAACATACGGCCTGAAATTCATAGGACTGCCCCATTCATACGGTCCGCTGATTCTACCGCGCCACTGCCGGCTACAGGCCGCCGGCGAGGCAAATGCGGTTGGCGTCAGGCCGCGGCTTCGGCCTCCAGCTGGGCCACGCGTGCCTTCAGCTTGCGCTCCTCGCCCCAGCGCACGGTCTCGTCGCGGATGACGGCGACGATTGCCTTCACCTTGCTCTCCTCATCGTGCAGCATGGCCACCGTGAATGCGATCGACAGCGTGTGGCCGTCCTTGTGCAGCGCCGGCACGCGCAGCAGGTCGCTGCCGTAGCGGGTCTGGCCGGTGCTCATGGTCTTGTGATAGCCGTCCCAATGGCGGTTACGCTGGCGCTCAGGGATGATGATGTCCAGCGATTTGCCCATCGCATCCTCGCGCGTGAAGCCGAACATGCGCACCGCCGCATCGTTCCATACGGTGATTGCACCGGCCGCGTCGCACACGACTACCGCATCGCCGATCACTTCTACCAACTGTTTGTAGTCTGCCAGCTGCATCGTTGTCTCCCCCAATGTAAATATGGCGATCTAGCGGCTCCTGCCATGCTGCCAAGGCTAGCATCGACTAAACACGGATGCAATATGAAGCTTTTTGCATAATAAGCAGCCTCACGCCGGCAGGCGCACCACCGCCAGCGTGACATCTTCATCGCCCAGCACGCGGCTCACATGCCCCTTCCCCGTCGTATCCTCCAGCAGCAGTGCGCTTCCGGGAACGATCCGCCGCGCGCCACCGGCCGTCGCCTCGAACTGCATCTCTCCACGCAGGACGAAAATCCACATCGGAATAGGTGACGGATGCAGCTCGCCGAACCAACCCGCCGGCAAATGCAGGAATCCGCACTGCGTGGCCGCCGACATCGGCGACACCCCGAACGGCAACGCCGGCGGCGCAAACGCCTGCATCACTACCGGTATCTCGACCTCGACGAACTTCGATCCGCCATCCTTGTCCGCCACCAGACGGGAAAAAGTCAGATTCATGGCCAGCCCTCCTCCAGCAGTTCCAGTTCCAGTTCCAGCAGAAGACTCGTGCGATGGTCACACGCGACTTCTTGCCTGCGTCGCTGCCATCTACACCACCAGCGTGCCGCGGAAGCCGCGCGCGGCGTAATAGGATTGCGCGCCGTTGTGATAGACGAACACGCGGCCATAGCGCCGATCGCAGAACAGCGCGCCGCCGAGAGCGCGCACATCGTCCGGAGTGCTGATCCAGCTGGACGTCTTCATATCGAATTCGCCAAGCCGCTGCAGCGCACGGTACTGTTCCTCCGTGAGCAGTTCGACGCCCATTGCCGCGGCGGCGTCCACCGCACTGCCCTCCGGCCGGTTCTCCTTGCGCGACTCGAGCGCCTCACGGTCGTAGCAAAGGCTGCGGCGTCCGCCCGGGCTTTCGGCGGAGCAGTCGCAAAACGCGTAGCGCCCCGTAGCCTCGTCGTAGCCGATGACGTCAGGTTCCCCGCCCGTGTCTTCCATTGCCTGCAGCGACTTCAATGCAGCGGCATCAGCTTCGAGACGCACTTGCACGTCCGTCCAGGCGATGCCTTTATGCCGCTGCATATTCTTCTCGAAGCGGGCCTGCAGGATCGATAGCAGTTGCGCCTTCATCAGTCCCCCCTCGCCTTATTCCTCTACGGCCTCGATGCCGCGCTGCTTCAGGCTCTCGAGATGATCACGCATCT
Source organism: Pseudoduganella sp. (assembly GCA_036404755.1). GTDB lineage: Bacteria > Pseudomonadota > Gammaproteobacteria > Burkholderiales > Burkholderiaceae_D > Rugamonas. The sequence continues at coordinate 299 of DASWYX010000141.1, read as the reverse complement.
CCTTGAGTCTCTCCGGCGAATGGCCCGTCCAATCGGCCACTTCGCCGATGACGCGCAAGGGATTCCGTGTGCGGTACGACTTCGTCGGATTGCCCGGGAAGCGTTTATTCGTCAGATTCGGATCGTCTTCGTAAGGTCCGGTAGGCTCCACGATGTAGATCCTCCCCCGCCCCTCCCCTACGGCCAGCTCCGCGCCCCACGTGGCCGCGTCCAGCGTCTCAGTCAGGTACACGAACCTGGCCTCCTTTCGCGTGCCGTAGTTTGAGGAAAAACCGGGCTGAATCAGGTCACCCACTTTC
>DASWYX010000140.1:0-7661 GCA_036404755.1 Pseudoduganella sp. | reverse complement strand
GGTCAGACCCAAGGGTCAGACCCTGGTCCGCGGCGGCCGCCGGCCGGGGTCTGACCCTTTGGGTCTGACCCAGGTTTTCGGTTTACAGCGTGCTCAGAAGTCAACCTGCGCCGAAACACGGAACGTGCGCGGCGCCCCAGGGAACAGATACCCCCCCAGATCCGGCGTCACATCACGCCAATAGAACTTGTCCAGCGCATTGCGCACCTGCGCGCGCACCACAACCGGCATCCCGCCCACCTTGGTGGCATAAGAGCCGCCCAGATTCAGCACATGATACTTCGGCACGAAGGTCGTGTTCATCGCATCAAACGCCTTCTTGCCCGCAAACTGCCAGTCCGCATCCAGCTTCAGGCCAGGCACTTCAGCCACGGCGTAGTCCGCGAACACGGAAGAGCGGAAGGCCGGCACATTGGTCACGCGCTTGCCGTCGTAGAAGTCCTGGCCGGTGCCGCTTTGCTCCGTATGCAGCGCCGCCACGGAGACGCCCACGTTCAGCTGCCTGGTGACCTTGCCCTGTGCCGACAGTTCCAGTCCGCGATGGCGTTCCTGGCCATTGCGCACGAAGGTGTTGGTGGTGTCGATATACTCCAGGCCCTGATCGATCTGGAACAGCGCAGCGGTGGCGCTGATGCCGCCGACAACGGTCTTCACGCCCACTTCCACCTGTTTCGACTTGCCCGGCTCCAGCGCGCGGTTCTGGTTGGTGGTCTCGATCGGCGCCACGCCGCCGTGCTGCAGGCCCTGCGAGTACGAAGCGTAGGCCGACAGGTCGGCGCGCGGGCTGTATACCAGCGCCACATTCGGCAGCCAGAAGTTGTGGCTCGAAGGCTCGACGCCCACTTCGTCGCGCTTCACCTGCACATAGCGTGCGCCGGCGTGCAGTGCCAGGTCATTGGTCAGGCCGACGATATCCTGCAGGTAGACGGCGCGCTCGGTGTCATGGCGGCGCTCGGAGACGGGACCGCTGCTGCCGGGAACCGGCGCAACAACGACTGGGTGATAGATGTTGGATACGCCTGCGAAGTCATACTGGTAGTCGCCCCAGCTTTCCTTGTTGCGGAAGAAGGACAGCCCGCCCGTCACTTCATGGCGAATGCCGCCGGTCGCGAACTTGCCGTGGATCTGGGCGCGCGCCGAGAAAGGCTTCTTCTTTTCGCCCAGGCTCTTGTAATCGTAGACGTCGTAATCGCCGTTGGCGCAGAAGCCCGGCCACAGTTCCTCGCTGCTGCAGCCGTAAGGGAAGGCGGTGTAGTCGTCGCGCTTGAAGATGTGCTGGTTGGCGGACACGGTCGCCTGCCAGTCCGGCGAGAACTGGTACTTGAAGGTGGCGCCGAAGTTGCTGGACTCGGTCTTCACCGGCTTGGCCCACGGCTGGTCGTTCAGCAGCACGTCCGCATCCACGTTCGGCAGCGCAGTGCCGCCGGTCAGCTGATAGCCCGGCGCGGTGAGCTGGGACTTGTTCTGGTAATCGGCATCGATCTGCAGCAGCGCCTGCGGCGTGATCTGCCAGTCGAAGGCGCCGGAGATGAAGGAGCGGTGGCCGTCCGCGCCCTTGACGTAGGAGCGCATGCGCTCGCCGGCCGCGTTGATGCGGTAGCCGAAGCGGCGGTCTTCGAAGCGGCCGCCCAGGTCCAGGGCGCCGTACAGCGTGCCGCGCTCGCTCACCTCGAACAGTGCGGAGCGCAGCGTGTTCTCGGTCGGACGCTTGGTCACGTAGTTGACGATGCCGCCCGGTGCCGACACGCCCATCTGCAGGCCGGACAGGCCCTTCAGCACTTCGATGCTTTCCTTGTTCTCCAGCGGGATCTGGGCGTCGCCCGAGATCGCGTGGCCGTCCTTGCGGTAGGAGCTGGCGTTATCCAGCTTGAAGCCGCGGATCGAGAATTGCTCGGCGTAGCCGACGGCGTTGTAGGCATCGCCAATGCTGGCGTCGTACTTCGACGCATCGGTGGTGCTGCGGATTTGCAGCTCCTGCATCTGCTCGCGCGTGATGACGCTGACGGAGGCGGGCGTCTGGATCAGGGGCGCGTCGGAGAAGCCGGCGACGGAGGAGCGTTCGGCGATGGCGCGGTTGGCGGTGATGACCACTTCGGTCATCTTCGTATCGGTCGACTGTGCGTTCGCGAGCTGCGCGGCAGCCAGCGCGATGGCGGTCAGGGCGGTGCGGGATTGATTCATGTTGTGCTCTTATGGTTCTTAACGAGCCAACGCGGGAGCACTCAAAGGAGGGGTTCAGACAACTTTGCGCTTTCCTTCGCTGGCATTATCCAGATCAGGTACGGAGGGTATTTCTCACCCGGGCAATGCCCAGGACCCCTAGCGATTGCGGATTCTATCACACCAACGGGGGCAGGCACGATTTCGTGCTGCCCCCACACGACTACAGGCTGAGCTGGAGCGCGGCGCGGGCGACGGCTGGCGTAACGTCGCGATGCTCGCCGAGCTTGACCAGTCCCCCAGCCTCCAGCGCGGAGGCGACGGCGTCGATGGCGGAGGCGCCCAGCTGGTAGGCGGAGAGGCGGGTCGGCACGCCCATCTGCTCGAAGAAGGCGCGCGTGCGCCCGATGGCCGCGTCGATGCGCGCCTCGTCCGAACCCTCGCGCAAGCCCCACACGCGCTCCGCATACTGCAGCAGCTTGCCGCGCTTGGCCTCGCGCTTGACGGACAGGATGCCCGGCAGCACGACGGCCAGCGTTTGCGCGTGATCCAGGCCATACAGGGCCGTCAGCTCGTGGCCGATCATATGGGTGGACCAGTCCTGCGGCACGCCCACGCCGATCAGGCCGTTCAGCGCCATGGTGGCCGTCCACATGATGTTGGCGCGCACCGACAAGTCTTCCGGCGCAGCGACCACGCGCGGACCCTGCTCGATCAGCGTCAGCAGCAGGCCCTCGGCGAAGCGGTCCTGCACCGGCGCATCGGCCGGGAAGGTCATGTACTGCTCCATCACGTGCACGAAAGCGTCGACCACGCCGTTGCCGACCTGGCGCAGGGGCAGGGTGAAGGTCTTGGAAGGATCGAGCACGGAGAACTGCGGATACACGTGCGGGCTGGCGAAAGCGCGCTTTTCACGGGTGGCGGCGCGCGTGATCACGCTGGCGCTGTTCATCTCGGAACCGGTGGCCGGCAGCGTCAGCACGGAGCCGAAGGGCAGGGCGCCCTCAACGACCTTGCCGCCCTTGGCGAGGATATCCCACGGCTCGCCGTCGAACACGGCTGCCGCGGCCACGAACTTGGTGCCGTCGATGACGGAACCGCCGCCCACGGCCAGCAGGAAGTCGATTTTCTCGGTCTTGACCAGCTCCACGGCCCGCATCAGCGTTTCATAATGCGGATTGGGCTCGATACCGCCGAATTCGACCACGAAATGGCCGGCCAGGGCGGCCTTGACTTCGTCGTAAGTGCCATTAGCCTTGATACTGCCACCGCCATACAGCATCAGCACGCGGGCGGCAGGTGGAATATGGTGCGCCACGGAGGCGATCTGGCCCGCGCCGAAGAGGATTCGGGTGGGATTCAGGTAGTCAAAATTATTCATGCGGGGGATTATACGTCGCGTGCGACACCCTTGCCGGCGACCGGCTACACTTGAGAAATCCGCGCCGCAGGCAGACAATGCGTGTACCCGCATGCCTAAGGAGACTGGAATGACGCAGGAACACGTTGTCGAACCGCGCGACTATCTGAACGCCCAGGTGCTGGACATGCACCGTGCGCTCACCTCGCTCAGCGAAAAGATAGAAATGCTGGATTTGCAAAACCAGCGCATCGAAGTCTGCACGGACCCGGAGCTGAAGCTGGTCATGGCCAGCCAACGGGACGGCACGCGCAAGCATATTGCGATGCTGCTGGAGTGGGTACGCCGCCGTGATCCAAAACTAGACAAGGAAATGAAGGAAGCGCTGTTCAAGGCGGGTCCCATCGCCGCGCAGTTCCACTACGAATAGTAGGCGGAACGGTGTGGCGCGCACTGAAAGGATGTGAATGAAGTTGCAGCCGTACCGGGAAGGAAGCTGGTTTGCCATTCCCTTAAAAAACGGCGGTTACGCCACCGGACTGGTGGCGCGCCTGTCGCCGCAGGGCAAGGTCATGCTGGCCTACCTGTTTGGCCCCACGCACTGGACGCTGCCGACCTTGGCCGACGTCCAGGAGCTGAAGCCGGCTGATGCGCTCAAGGTTATCCGCACCGGCGATGTGGCCGTGGCGAACGGGCGCTGGCCGGTGATCGGCAATATGGTGAACTACCGGCGCGAGGACTGGCCGGTGCCCATGTTCATCCGACGAGCCGACGCGCTGAAGCGCGCCTGGCAGGCTACGTATGCGGACGATCCGGCCAAGCCGGAACGTGAGGTGTCCGTGCCCTATGAAACCCAGGGCCTGGAGAGCGATTCTTTGTACGGCTACGGTTCGACCGAGCTGCTGATGACCAAACTTCTGGAGTAGGCATCATGTACAGGGGCGGCTGTTTGTGTGGGGCGGTGCGCTACGAAGCGGAAGGCCCGGCCTTCCACAGCACCTTGTGTCATTGTTCCATGTGCCGCCGCGCGGCCGGCGCGCCGGCCGTGGCCTGGTTCAGCGTGCGACGCTCGGGCTTGCGCCTGACCGGCACGCCGGGGGCGTATTCGTCAAGCCCGGGCGTGACGCGCCAGTTCTGCCCGGACTGCGGCACCCAGCTGACTTTTGCGGATGCGCGCACGCCGGAGGAGATCGATATCACGACCGCCACGCTGGATGATCCGGAATTGCTGCCGCCGGAGGATCATACGTTTTCCGAGAACCGCTTGCATTGGATGCAACTGGGGGACCAGTTGCCGCGCTATTTGCGTACGCGGGGGGATGGGGCGCTTGAGAGCGCCTAGGTTTGCTGCGAACAAGCCCCCGCCCGCGCCATTAGCAGAATCCGCTCCCGGTCATTCTGCGTCAACCGCGCCGCCCGCTCGAACTCCGCCTGCGCCTCGGCAAAGCGGCGCAGCTTGTACAGAAAATCCCCGCGCACGCTGGGCAGCAAGTGATAATTCTTCAGCGCCGGTTCATCCATCAGCGCATCGACCAGCTCCAGCCCCGCCGCCGGCCCGAAGGCCATCGACACCGCCACCGCCCGGTTCAGCTCCACCACCGGCGACGGCTGCAGCCCCGCCAGCGCCTCGTATAAAGCCGCGATCTGCTGCCAGTCCGTCTGTCCGGGCGTGCGGGCCCGCGCATGGCAGGCCGCGATGGCCGCCTGCAGCGCATACGGACCCAGGTCGCGTCCCAGTTGCGCCGCCCGTTCCAGCGCCGCGAAGCCGCGGCGGATCAGCAGCTGGTCCCAGCGCGAGCGGTCCTGGTCCAGCAGCAGCACCGGATTGCCCTGCGCGTCCGTACGGGCGCGGGCGCGCGAAGACTGGATTTCCATCAGCGCCACCAGTCCATGCACCTCCGGCTCGCCGGGCGCCAGCTCGGCCAGGATACGTCCCAGGCGCAGCGCTTCCTCGCACAGGGCAGGGCGCATCCAGTCCGCGCCCGCGCTGGCCGAATAGCCCTCGTTGTAGATCAGGTAGATTACCTGCAGCACGGCGGAAAGCCGCTCCACCAGCTCCGGCCCACGCGGCACTTCGAACGGTACCCGGGCCTCGGTCAGCGAGCGCTTGGCGCGCACGATGCGCTGGGCGACGGTTGGCTCGGCCACGAGGAAGGCGCGCGCGATTTCGTCCGTGGTCAGGCCGCCCAGCAGGCGCAGGGTGAGCGCCACGCGCGCTTCCATCGACAGCACGGGGTGGCAGGAAATGAAGATCAGGCGCAGCAGGTCGTCGCCGATATTGTCGTCGAGCGTGCGTTCCAGGTTGGGCGCCGCGTCTTCCAGCAAGCCTTCGATTTCATACGTCAGTTCGGCTTCCTTGTCCTGCTCCAGCTTCTTGTGGCGCAGGTAGTCCAGGGCCTTGTTCTTGGCGGCCGTCATCAGCCAGGCCGCGGGACGGTCCGGCGTGCCGTTTTCAGGCCAGGTTTCGAGCGCGCTGACGAGGGCTTCCTGGGCCATTTCCTCGGCCAGGCCCACGTCGCGCAGCATGCGCGTGAGCACCGCGATGATCTTGGCCGACTCGATGCGCCAGACAGCCTCGATCGCGCGGTGGGTGGCGTCCGCCTTCACAGCGCGACTTTGCGCAGTTCGACTTCCATCGTGCCGACGTTGGGATAGGGATAGGCCTTGACCCAGGCGATGGCGTCATCCAGCGAGTCGACGTCGATCAGCCAGTAGCCGGCAATCAGTTCCTTCACTTCGGCGAAGGGGCCATCCACGACCATTGGCTTGCCGGCGCTGAACTTCACGCGCGAGCCCTTGGCGGTGGACTTCAGGCCTTCGCCTGAGATCGCGGTGCCGGCCTGGATGGCGGCGCGGTTGGCGCGGTTCATGATGTCGATGATTTCGGCGGGCGGCGCGAAATCGGCTTCGTTCACTTTATCGGAACGCAGCAGGATGGCGTAGCCGGTTTTCTGCGGCGCCGCGCCGGTGTCGAAACCCACGCAGCCGCCGGGGCAGCCCGCCTCGCGCACCTCCAGCACGGCTTCGCCTTCGGCATCGGCGGTTGGCCATTTGCTCACCAGCGCTTCGGCAGCGCGGCGGTCCGGCGCCTCGACCATCATGAAGCCGGCGACGGCGACATCGTCGAAGGGCCCTTCGCTGAAACTCCATTCGCCGTCGCTGCGCTTCATGCGCACGGCGCCGGCACTATGCTCCAGCCACTTCCCGTTCGGCACGGCCGCTTTGAGTTCCGCGGACGGGAAGTCTGCCGTTTCCGACGTGTGGTCGGCACGGCGCAAGATCATGTATTGCATGGCTTGTCCTTTAAAGAGGCGGGCCTCCCGGCCCGCCAACCATTAATGGCGCTGCTGCTCGGCCGCCTTGGCCATGACGCGTTGTTCCTGCTCGCGCAGTTCAGGCGTGAACTCGGCGCCGAAATCCTCGGCCTCGAAGACCTGGCGGATTTCGATGTCGCTGTCGCTCTCCATCGGATTGGGGCAGCGCTTGACCCATTCGATGGCTTCTTCCAGAGACTTTACCTGAATCAGCCAGAAGCCCGCAATGAGCTCCTTGGTCTCGGAGAAGGGACCGTCGATGACGGTGCGCTTGTTGCCCGAGAAGTGGACGCGCACGCCGCGCGAGGAAGGATGCAGCCCTTCGCCCGCCAGCAGCACGCCGGCGTTGACCAGCTCCTCGTAGTATTTGCCCATGGCCGACAGCAGCTCGGTGCTGGGCATCTTGCCTGCCTCGGATTCCGGGCTGGCCTTCACGATGATCATGAATCGCATGGCAGGCTCCTTATTGTCCGCAGCCCGGGGTCTGCTTCATCATTTCTTCCTGCATCTGCTCAGGCGTCATGTCGCGCTTGTGCGTGGCCAGCGACCAGCTATGGCCGAACGGATCGATGACCTGGCCGTAGCGGTCGCCCCAGAACATGTCCGCCGGCGGCATCTTGACGGTGGCGCCCGCGTCCACGGCCTGCTTGAAGGCGGCGTCCACGTCGTTCACATACAGGTGCAGGGTCACCGGCGTGCCCTTCAGGTGCTTGGGACCGAAACCGCCCCATTCAGGGAAGTCGTCCACCAGCATCAGGTTGGAGTCGCCGATCTTCAGCATCGCGTGCATGATCTTGCCGCCCGGCCCCGGCATGCGGCCACCCTCG
>DASWYX010000139.1:0-4886 GCA_036404755.1 Pseudoduganella sp. | reverse complement strand
GGCGAACGTGCGCAGGCCGGCGTCGGGGCGCCGTCGATGCGCCGCGGAATCGCCCGGCGACGTTTGCACGGCGAAAGGCGTAGGGCGGATCATCGGTCCGACGTGTATGAGAGCCGTGGATACCAATCCTTGCCGCGACCGCCCGGCGTAAGGTCGAGGAGGGTCCACAAAATGACCGGGTCCGGCGCTCCGCGCGGATCCTGGCCGGGGTCTTGCGTGCCGCCCATTTCCGGTCCCCAGAAATGGAACACCTTGCCGTCGCGCTTCGACCACACATCCAGGGCGGGCCACTCGCTGCCATCGGGCGCGAGGCCGCGGTAATCGCGCGGGAAATCGTCGCCGATGCATTGATAAAACTTCAGATTGCGCCAGCCGCGCTCGCGGGCGAAGGCGAGTTGGCGCGCGACGGGCGAGCGGCCGATGATCGCGAGGGCCACGCGCTGCGTGAGGTCGGCGGCCGGCATTTCCAGTCCGCTGAGCAGGGCGGTGCACATGGGGCAGGGCCGTTCGCGCTGCGGACCGAACATCCAGAAGTAGGTGAGCAGGGTGTCGTGTTGTCCGAACATATCGGCCAGCGTGATGGTCTGGCCGTTTTCGTCGAGGAAGGTATAGCCGCGCGCTTCGCCGCCCATCGGCAGGGCGCGGCGCTGCTCGGCGACGCGCTCGATATGGCGCCGCAGCTCGATTTCCTCGGCCAGCAGGGCGGTGCGGGCGGCGCGGTATTCGGGGCTGTCGTTGGGATAGGGATGGCTGTGGGCGGTGGCCAGTTCCTTTGCTGGGGTAAGCGTAGTCATGACGTCATCTCCTTGCCTTGGGGATGCCGCCGTTTTAGCACCGCGGGGGCGGGTGTGGCGCGCGGTTCAGTACGCTGCGCGTCACGTGCGCGTGTGCGCCCGCAGCGTCGCGCGCCGCCTCTGCCCGGGGCGGCTGAGAGAGCCTCTAATGCACACAGGCCACGAGCTTTTAGTATCGATTCGCCTTCCGAAAGGTAATTTTAGTAAGCATTAGCGCGGTTTAGCGGGCCGTAGAGGGAATTAGTACTGCTTAGTAAATGCGCACTTTCGGAGGACCGTCCCCACACTCGATTCGCGTGCCCGGCGACGTGCTGGAGGAAGCGCGGGAGGGGTAAAGGCGGAATGGCGCCGCGAGCGTGGTCCGGCGGGCGGGCTTGGGGGCATCCGCGATGAACCAAAAAAAAGCCCCGCACTAGGCGGGGCTGGTTTCTGGCGCGGGGCGCTCAGAGATTACTTCTTGGTGCCGACAACTTCGATTTCCACGCGACGGTTCTGGGCGCGGCCGGCGGCGGTCTTGTTGTCCGCTACTGGCTGCTTCTCGCCCTTGCCTTCGGTGTACACGCGGTTGGCTTCCACGCCCTTGCTCAGCAGGTAGGCCTTCACGGCTTCAGCGCGGCGCAGGGACAGCTTGTCGTTGTAGGCGTCGGTGCCAACGGAGTCGGTGTGGCCGACGGCGATGATCACTTCCAGGTTCACGGTACCCAGCTTGGCGGTCACGTCGTCCAGCTTGGCTTTGCCTTCAGGCTTCAGCACGGCCTTGTCGAAGTCGAAGAAGGCGTCGGCAGCGAAGGAGACTTTCTCGGAAACCGGGGCGGCGACAGGCGCCGGGGCCGGTGCAGGAGCGGCTGGTGCTGGTGGAGGTGGTGGGGGAGGCGGTGCAACGCACTTACCGTCTTTCAGTTCCTCTGGTGGAGTGCAAATCGGCAGATCGCAGCCTGGCACGGCGTCAGCCGGAGTCCAGTAGCCGGTGCGCCAGCACAGGCCGAAGGGATCACGGGCGATAATGCCGCGGGCATCCTGCACATATGCGCTCTTCGGCGTTGGGGCCTTGATGTCCTGCGTGACTGGAGCGAACGGAGGAGCAGTCGGCTTCTCCTGCGCCAGTGCGGCGCCGGCCAGGATGGCCGAAGCAGCGAAGATCGTGGTGATCAGTTGTTTCATATTGTGGTTGTCCTTTCTTGGGGTGAAACTAATTGATTTCTCGTCCATTTTGCCACATTTCGCGAAACGCCCCAAAAAAGCGCGTAAAAGGGCGCATTTGCGTGTTTGACCAAAATGTTGTTTTCTTGCAACCAAGACGGAATAATAATTGATAATTATGTCAATCCCATTACTTTCGTCCGGTGCACCATGCCCCGTGATAAAATCGTAGGGTTGTGTGCCATGCGTCCGGGCCGCAACACTAACTAACGCCTGACAACAGATCGACCCGCCAATGGATCAATTCGCAAAAGAAACAATCCCAATTTCCCTCGAAGAAGAGATGCGCAAGAGCTACCTGGATTACGCCATGAGCGTGATCGTGGGCCGAGCCTTGCCGGATGCGCGCGACGGCCTGAAGCCGGTACACCGCCGCGTCCTGTTCGGGATGCACGAACTGAACAACGTGTGGAACCGCCCTTACGTGAAATGCGCCCGCGTCGTGGGTGAAGTCATGGGTAAATACCACCCGCACGGCGACGCGTCGATTTACGACACGCTGGTGCGTATGGCCCAGGATTTCTCGCTGCGCTATATGCTGGTGGACGGCCAGGGCAACTTCGGCTCGATCGACGGCGACAATGCGGCGGCAATGCGTTATACCGAGTGCCGCCTGGACAAGATTTCGCAGGAACTGCTGGCCGACATCGACAAGGAAACCGTCGATTTCGCGCCCAACTACGACGGCAAGGAAAAAGAGCCGACCGTCCTGCCGACCAAGATCCCCAACCTGCTGATCAACGGCTCGTCCGGTATCGCGGTGGGTATGGCGACCAACATCCCTCCGCACAACCTGACGGAAGTGATCAACGGCGCCCTGCACGTGCTGGCGAACCCGGATTGCTCGATCGATGAACTGATCGAACTGATTCCGGCGCCGGACTTCCCGACCGGCGGCACGATTTACGGCGTGTCCGGCGTGCGCGACGGCTACCGCACCGGCCGCGGCCGCGTGGTGATGCGCGCCAAGACCCACTTCGAGGAATACGGCAAGGAAGGCGGCCGCATCGCGATCATCGTCGACGAGCTGCCTTACCAGGTCAACAAGAAGTCCCTGCTGGAGCGCATCGCCGAGAACGTGCGCGACAAGAAGCTGGAAGGCATTTCCGACATCCGCGACGAATCCGACAAGTCGGGCATGCGCGTGGTGATCGAGCTGAAACGCGGTGAAGTACCGGAAGTGGTGCTGAACAACCTGTACAAGCAGACCCAGTTGCAGGACACCTTCGGCATGAACATGGTCGCCCTGGTGGACGGCCAGCCGAAGCTGATGAACCTGAAGGACATGCTGGCGACCTTCCTGTCGCACCGCCGCGAGGTGGTGACCCGCCGCACCGTGTTCGAACTGCGCAAGGCGCGCGAACGCGGCCATGTGCTGGAAGGCCTGGCAGTCGCGCTGGCGAACATCGACGAATTCATCGCCATCATCAAGGCCGCGCCTACGCCGCCGATCGCGAAAGCGGAATTGATGGCCAAGGCATGGGACTCGTCCCTGGTGCGCGAGATGCTGGCGCGTACCGGCGAAGAAGGGCAGGCGGGCATCGAAGCCTTCCGTCCTGAGCACCTGCCGAAGCACTACGGCATGCAGGCCGATGGCCTGTACAAGCTGTCCGACGACCAGGCCAGCGAAATCCTGCAGATGCGCCTGCAGCGCCTGACCGGCCTGGAACAGGACAAGATCGTCAACGAGTACAAGGACGTGATGGCGCTGATCGCCGACCTGCTGGACATCCTGGCCAAGCCGGCCCGCGTGACCGCGATCATCACCGACGAACTGACGCTGGCGAAGAACGAATACGGCGAGAAGGACCCGCGCCGCTCGAACATCGAGCACAACGCGACCGACCTGGAAACGGAAGACCTGATCACGCCGCAGGACATGGTGGTGACCCTGTCGCACATGGGCTATATGAAGGCCCAGCCGCTGTCCGAATACCGCGCCCAGAAGCGCGGCGGCCGCGGCAAGCAGGCGGCGGCAACGAAGGACGAAGACTGGATCGACCAGCTGTTCATCGCCAACACCCACGATTACATCCTGTGCTTCTCCAACCGCGGCCGCCTGTACTGGCTGAAGGTATGGGAAGTGCCGCAAGGCTCGCGCACTTCGCGCGGCAAGCCTATCGTGAACATGTTCCCGCTGCAGGACAACGAGAAGATCACCGTGGTGCTGCCGCTGTCCGGCGAAAACCGCACCTTCCCGGAAGACCACTATGTGTTCATGGCCACCAGCCTGGGCACCGTGAAGAAGACGCCGCTGAAGGACTTCAGCAACCCGCGCAAGGCCGGCATCATTGCCGTCGACCTGGACGAGGGCGACTTCCTGATCGGCGCCGCGCTGACCGATGGCGAGCACGATGTGATGCTGTTCTCCGACTCCGGCAAGGCGGTGCGCTTCGACGAGAACGATGTGCGTCCGATGGGCCGTACCGCGCGCGGCGTGCGCGGCATGAACCTGGAAGACGGCCAGAACGTGATCGCGCTGCTGGTGGCCGAGAACGAGCAGCAGTCCGTGCTGACGGCAACCGAGAACGGCTTCGGCAAGCGTACTCCGATCACCGAGTACACCCGCCACGGCCGCGGCACCAAGGGCATGATCGCGATCCAGACCTCCGAGCGTAACGGCAAGGTGGTGGCTGCAACCCTGGTCGATTCGGCGGACGAGATCATGCTGATCACGACCGGCGGTGTGCTGATCCGCACCCGCGTTTCCGAGATCCGCGAGATGGGCCGCGCGACCCAGGGCGTGACCCTGATCGCCGTGGAGGATGGCACCAAGCGGTCCGGCCTGCAGCGGATCGTGGAGGCGGATGCCGACGACCCCGAAGCAGAGAATGGCGAGGCCGGCGACAACGGCGGCGCGCCCGAAACGCCAGCCGAGTAAGGCTGAAGCCC
>DASWYX010000138.1:0-3809 GCA_036404755.1 Pseudoduganella sp. | reverse complement strand
ATTCAGGCTGCGCATGCAGTCGCGCATGGCGCCCTGACCGGGCAGCACGATGCGGTCGGCGCCATCGATGTCGGCGGGAACGCCGGAAATGCGGATGTCCGCTTCCGGCGCGACAGCACGCAGGGCTTGCGCAACCGAGCGCAAATTGCCCATGCCGTAATCAACTACTACGATCTTGTTCATTTTGGTCAGCCGTGTATGAACGTTACAGGCTTCCTTTGGTGGATGGAATGGTGCCGGCGGCGCGCGGGTCCAGCTCGACGGCCATGCGCAGGGCGCGGCCGAAAGCCTTGAATACCGTTTCGCACTGGTGGTGGGCATTGGTGCCGCGCAGGTTGTCGATGTGCAGCGTCACCAGGGCGTGGTTGACGAAACCACGGAAGAATTCCAGGGTCAGGTCGACGTCGAAGCCGCCGATCATGGCGCGCGTAAACGGAATGTGGTATTCGATGCCGGGACGGCCGGAAAAGTCGATCACCACGCGCGACAGCGCTTCGTCCAGCGGCACATAGGCATGGCCGTAGCGGCGGATGCCCTTCTTGTCGCCGATGGCCTTGGCCACCGCCATGCCGAGGGTGATGCCCACGTCTTCCACGGTGTGGTGGTTATCGATGTGGACGTCGCCGGTGGCTTCGATGTCGAGATCGAACAGGCCGTGGCGCGCGATCTGGTCCAGCATGTGGTCGAGGAAGGGAACACCGGTGTTCAGCTTCTGAACGCCGGTGCCGTCGAGATTGATGGCCACGCGGACCTGGGTTTCGCTGGTATTGCGCGTGATTTCTGCGGTGCGGTTCATGAAAAGGCTCTTGCGTTTGTGTCAGGCTGCCAGAGCGGCCTTGAGGCCGTCAAGCATGATTGCGTTTTCTTCCGGCGTACTGACCGTAATGCGCAGGCAGTTCGCCAGCACATTGTGCATTCTACCCACATTTTTGATCAATACCTTGCGGGAGAGCAGTTTCGCGTGGGCATCATCGGCGTTCGGCACGCGAATCAGAATGAAATTCGCTGCCGAAGGGAAAACCTTGACTCCAGGCAATTCTGCCAGAGCCTGCAAAAGCTTGCTGCGTTCTGCACGCAGCTGCGCGGCTTGCTCGTTCAGCACGTCCAGGTGGTCGAGGCAGAATTCCGCCGCGGCCTGGCTCAGCACATTGACATTGTAGGGTGGGCGGATCTTGTCGAACTGCTCCAGCACGGCCGGGGCGCAGGACATATAGCCGAGGCGGATGCCGGCCAGGCCCAGCTTGGACAAGGTACGCATGACGATCAGGTTGTCGAACTCCGGCAGGCGAGCCATGAAGCTCTTCTGCGCGAAGGGCTCGTAGGCTTCGTCCACCACGCACAGGCCCGTGTCGCCGAGGGCGCGGATGATCTGCACCATCTCGTCCTCGTTGAACAGGTTGCCGGTGGGGTTGTTCGGGTAGGCCAGGAAGACCAGGGATGGCTTATGCTGCGCGATCGCCGCCAGCATGGCCGGCAGGTCGAGCGAGAGGTCGGCCTGCAGCGGCACGCCCACGAAGTCCATGCCCGCGATCATCGCGGAGCGCTGGAACATGACGAAAGAAGGCACCGGCGCCAGCATCACCGCGCGGCGGTCCTGGTGGGCGCAGGCTTGCGCCATGATGGCGATCAGCTCATCGGAACCGTTGCCCAGCATGACATCGTAACCCGCCGGTACGCCCAGCTTGGCGCGGATGCGCTGCTTGAGCGTGGTGTAGCTGGCCACCGGGTAGCGGTTCAGCGCCACGTCCGCCAGGCGGCGGGACAGTTCCTGATGCAGATGCTGCGGCAGCTCATACGGATTTTCCATCGCATCCAGCTTCACGAAGCCGCTGGCATCGGGCACGTGGTAGATGTGGTCTTTGCGCACATCGTCACGGATGGTGTTGGCGATCAGGCTGTCGAGGGACATCTTGCATTACTCCTGTAAGGCTAATTTCTTTCGTTTGGGCGGTGGCGGCGCTTCGAGTTCGGCGAGCCGCTGTTGGATGATGCGGCAATAGTCGGGGTTCAGTTCGAAGCCGACGAAATTGCGTTCGCAGCGTTTCGCTGCCACAGCGGTGGTGCCGCTGCCCATGAAGAGGTCGAGCACCACGCCGTTGTGCGGACAGGATGCCTTGATCATGCGCTCGATGATTTCGAGCGGTTTCTGCGTTGGATGATCGACCCGCTCCGAATGCTCCCGGTGCAGGCGCGACACGCTCCACAAATCTTTCGGGTTGTAGCCCACTTCCAGCCATTTCGCGCCGATGAAGATCGAGCGCGAACGGGCTTTCTTCGTTTCGGCGTCGTACGGGATGCGCACGGCGTCGAGGTCGAAGAAGTAATCCTTGCGGCGCACGAAGAATCCGACCGTGTCGTGCACCGACGAGAAGCTGCGGGTGCTGCCGCCCATCGAGGGCACGCGGCGATCCCAGATGATCTCATTCATCATCGTCATGCGCTTCTTCAGCATGACGAAGATCTCCGGCGAATAGCGCCAGGTGAGGAAGATGTACAGGCTGCCGTTCGGCTTCAGCTTGGGCAGGGCGGCATCGATCCAGCGCTCGGTCCAGGCCAGGTATTCATCCACCGTCTGCTGGTCCGAAGCGTTGCCGTAATCCTTGCCCAGGTTGTAGGGCGGATCGGTCAGGATCAGGTCGATGCTGCCATCCGGAATGCGCGCCAGCCCCGCCAGCGCGTCTTCGCAGAAGACCTGGTTCAGCCAGTCACTCATTGCTTGATGCGCAGTTCGGCGCTGCGGGCGTGCGCCTGCAGGCCTTCGCCGTACGCCAGTTCCGCCGCCACCTTGCCCAGCGTTTGCGCGCCCGCTTCGCTGACCTGGATCACCGACGAACGCTTCTGGAAATCGTACACGCCCAGCGGCGACGAGAAGCGCGCGGTGCGCGAGGTCGGCAGCACGTGGTTCGGGCCGCAGCAATAGTCGCCCAGCGATTCGGACGAGAAGCGGCCGAGGAACATGGCGCCCGCGTGGCGGATCTTGTCGGCCCACTGCTGCGGGTTCTCGGACGAGATTTCCAGGTGCTCGGCGGCGATGAAGTTGGCGATGGCGCAGGCTTCATCCATATCGCGCACCTTGACCAGCGCGCCGCGGTCCTTCAGCGAGGTTTCAATGACGGCCTTGCGCGGCATTGTCGGCAACAGCCTGGCGATGCTGGCTTCCACGCGAGCGATGTAGTCCGCATCAGGGCACAGCAGGATGGCTTGCGCCAGCTCGTCGTGCTCGGCCTGCGAGAACAGGTCCATCGCCACCCAGTCCGGCTCGGTCGTACCGTCGCACAGCACGAGGATTTCGGAAGGGCCGGCAATCATGTCGATGCCCACCGTGCCGAACACGCGGCGCTTGGCGGACGCCACGAAGGCGTTGCCGGGGCCGACGATCTTGTCCACGGCCTTGATGGTTTCGGTGCCGTAGGCCAGCGCGGCCACGGCCTGTGCGCCGCCGATGCCGATCACGCGCGTCACGCCCGCAATGGCGGCAGCGGCCAGCACCATCTGGTTCTTCACGCCATCCGGCGTCGGCACGACCATGATGATTTCCTGCACGCCCGCCACCTTGGCCGGTACGGCGTTCATCAGCACGGACGAAGGATAGGCCGCCTTGCCGCCCGGGACGTAGATGCCCACGCGGTCCAGCGGCGTGATGCGCTGGCCGAGGATGGTGCCGTCCGCTTCGGTATAGGTGAAGCCCTGCAGCTCCTGCTTCTGGCGCTCGTGGAAGGCGCGGATGCGCTCGGCGGCGGTCTGCAGCGCGCTGCGCTGCGCGGCCGGCAGCGATGCCAGTGCCGCGTCCAGCTCCGCTTGGCCGATGT
>DASWYX010000137.1:0-7288 GCA_036404755.1 Pseudoduganella sp. | reverse complement strand
AAGCGCGCGCCGGAAATCACGACCACGTCGCCTTCCGCGAACGCGGGCGCGGCAAAGCACAGGGAAACGGCCAGCGCCAGCGCGCGGCGGGATGCAAAGATATTCATGGATAAAACCAGTACTGAAAAGAGTATCCGCCTGCGTCCCCGCAGCCGGAATCCAAAAGAGGCGTAATGAGAACGCCTCCACCTCCCTGGCCGGTATCCGGGCTGACAAGTCGAACCGGTTCACCTTCCTGCGTCAAAGCGCAGTGGTCTCAGAACCGGCTTGCCGCCACGAGGGGCGGCGCTTGCTTACCGTTGCGGGGGCAGCACACCTTGGCCGCGGCGCTGTGCTTCGCGCGCGGCCCGGTATTTCCCGTTTAACTGCGTCCGTGAGCAGGACGCGGGCACCAGAGCGCCGCCATTATAAACCGTTTGCTTTTATGCCATAAGCCTCGCTATAGTTGATGGGTTGCCATTCTGATATTGGAGAGTTATGCGTAGCACCATGAAATGGCTGCCGGCGATCGCGCTGCTGGCCGCCGGATCAGCCCTGATGGCGCAAGGCGCGAAGACGCCCGCCCCGCCAGCGCCGGCCCAGGCCGCAGCCGCCGACGATATCCCGCTCGCGCCGGCCAAAGCCGCCGCCGTGACCACGCCCAGTGCGCCCAATGCCTGGGGCGGCGCCCGCAGCGGCAGCGAAGCCACGCTGTCCGACCGCGTGGTGAACTATGAAATCGAAGCCAGTCTCGATCCCGTCAAGCACACCATCGACGGCAAGCAAAAGCTCACCTGGCGCAACCGCAGCGACCGCCCGGTGCGCAGCGTCTACCTGCATCTTTACCTGAATGCATTCAAGGGCAAGGACAGCACGTTCTTCACGGAGATGCGCCACCGCGGCGATGACTCGCGCCAGGTCAAGGATGATGAATGGGGCTATACGGAGTTGCGCAGCGTGGCGCAGAACGGCGCGGCCGTGCCGTGGAAATTCGTGCAGCCGGACGGCGGCCCCGCCACCGAGCAGACCGTGGTGCGCCTGGACTTGCCGCAGGCCGTGGCGCCGGGCGCCAGCACCACGCTGGACATTGCCTTCTTCGACCAGCTGCCGCGCGTGATCGCACGCAGTGGCTACTTCGGCAGCTTCCACCTGGTGGCGCAATGGTTCCCCAAGATCGCCGTGCTGGAACTGCCGGGCGAACGGGGCGCCACGTCCGTGCGCTGGAACGCGCATGAATACCACGCCGAATCGGAATTCTACGCGGACTTCGGCAACTACGACGTGAAGCTGACCGCGCCCAGGGAATACACGATCGGCGCCACGGGCGAGTTGCAAGGCGCGCCCGCCGAGAAGGATGGCAAGCTGACCCACCATTACGTGCAGGGCGACGTCCACGATTTCGCCTGGACGGCGGACAAGCGCACGGCCAGGCCGCTGGTCGATACCTGGACCGGCCCGGGCAGCCCGCAAGTAAAGATTACCGTGCTGTTCCCGCCCGAATACGAATCCAACGCGGCGCCGGCGCTGAAGGCCACCAAGGACTCGCTGACCTGGTTCTCGAACACGCTCGGCCCCTATCCCTACAAGACCGTGACCGTCGTCATCCCGCCGCATAACGCGGGAGAAGCGGCCGGCATGGAATACCCGACCTTCTTCACGGCCGACAGCTACGCCGGCCTGCAACCGGGCACGCTGGACGCGTACCAGCTGGACTTCGTGACCATCCACGAATTCGGCCACGGCTACTTCTACGGCATCCTCGCCAGCAACGAGTTCGAAGAGCCCATGCTGGATGAAGGCTTGAACGAGTACTGGGACGAGCGCATGCTGCGCGCCGCCGGCCGCGGCATCGATGCCACCACGCCCTTCCTGAAGGCCATCGGCATCGCGCCGCGCTTCAAGGTCTTCGATTTCTCGCGCCTCGGCAGCCCGCGCGACGAGCCGGCCGACCCGCTGGGCGAGAATGCCTATATGCGCCTGCAGGGCATCGGCCCGGTCTATGCGCGCACGGCGACCGCCATGCACGACCTGGAGGAGCAGCTGGGCAAGGACGCCATGGAGCGCGCCTTCAAGGAGTACTACAGGCGCTGGAAATTCCGCCATCCGAGCGTGGCCGACCTGCGCGAAACGCTGGCCGAGGTGAGCGGCCAGCGCCAGCTGGTGGAGCGCGTGTTCGCCCAGCAGGTCTATGCCACCATGCGGGTGGATGACCGCATCAGCAGCTTCTCCAGCGAGGAAGTGCTGCCGCAGCCGGGCTTCAAGCTGAGCGCAAAACAGGCCGAGGAAAAGGAAGACAAGGTCCGCGAAGACTGGGACAAGGCCCACCCCCACGCCAAGGACGGCACCGGCCCCTTCCCCTACCGCACGGAAGTCATCGTGCGCCGCCGCGGCGCCGATGTGCCGCAAACCCTGGTCGTGACGTTTGTCGACGGCAGCAAGGAAACCGTGCGCTGGGGCGGCGAGCAGCGCTGGCAAAAATTCGAGTGGACCAAGCCGGTGAAAGCCGTCTCCGCCGAAATCGACCCCGAACGCAAGCATCTGCTGGATGTGAGCAAGCTCGATGACAGCAAGACCATCAAGTCCAACGGCAGCGCGTCGCGCCGCTGGAGCTTCGACATCGCCGCCATTCTCCAGTCCCTCATTGCCCTGATCGTGACCGTATGAAGCTGACCACCAATCTGAAGAACGCAAGCCGCGCCGCCCTGCAATGGCGCCTGTTGCTGATCTGGCTGGGCGCCGTGCTGCTGCCCGTGCTGCTGATGGCGCTGCCCGTGTGGAGCACGCTGTCCTCAAGCCTCGACCGCTCCGTGCATGCGGCCGCGCTGGCGCAGCAGCTGGACCTGGCGACGCTGGCCGACCTGATGGCCGAGGTGCGGCGCAACGGCGCAGCGATTCACGGCGGCGGCATTGCCGCGCTGGTGTTCACGCTGCTGCTGTCGCCCTTCCTGACCGGCGTGGCGGTGACGGCGGCGCGCTCGCACGAAACGGCGCGCTTCCGCGAACTATTCGCAGGCGGCGTGGCCGAGTATCCGCGCATGTTCCGCATGCTGGTCTGGGGCGTGCTGCTGCTGGCTGCCGCCGGCGCGCTCGGCGGCCAGCTGATCGAAATGGCGGACAAGCATGGCGAGCAAGCCATCCTGCAGTCGGAAGCGCACTTGTGGAAGCATGCGGCCGCGATCGTGCTGGCGCTGCTGCTGGCCCTCGTCAACGCCACGCTGGACGCGGGCCGCGCCGAACTGGCCATCGACCGCCGCCGCACCTCGGCCGTAAAAGCCTGGTGGCGCGGCGTGAAGCTGCTGTGGCAAAATCCCGCTGCGGCGCTCGGCATTTATCTCGGCGTGACCCTCGTCGGCCTGCTCGCGGTCGCGCTGCTGGCGGTCCTGCGCGTGAATATCGCCGGCAGCAATGCCGGGCTGCTGATCGCTGCCTTCCTCGTCACCCAGCTGATCGCCCTGGTGCTGGCCTGGATGCGCGCCACGCGGCTGTTTGCGCTGATGACGGTGTCCGCCGCGGACAAGGCAATGCAGCATTCACAAATTGTGCATTGATACCGGGGTGGGCAAGCCCTATATTGGACATATCATGAAAACACTGCCCACCTACTTTCTTTCGCACGGCGGCGGCCCCTGGCCCTGGATGCGCGAACAATTCGGCTCCGCTTACGACAAGCTGGATGCCTCCCTCAAGGATATTCCGGCCCAGATCGGCGGCAAGCCCAAAGCGGTCCTCGTGATCACGGCGCACTGGGAAGGCCGCGACTTCATGATCTCGGCCAGCCCGCGTCCGCCGATGATCTACGATTACGGCGGCTTCCCGGCGCATACCTACCAGATCCAGTACCCTGCACCCGGTTCGCCCGAACTGGCCGAGCGCGTGCAGGGATTGCTGTCCGCCGCGGGCCATGCGTCGCAGCTCGATCCCGAGCGCGGCTTCGACCACGGCACGTTCAGCGCGCTGTATCCGGTGTTCCCGGAGGCGGATGTGCCGATCGTGCAGCTGTCGCTGAAGCAGGGGCTGGACCCGGCCACCCACCTGGCCGTCGGCCGCGCCCTGCAGCCCTTGCGCGACGAGGGTGTGCTGATCGTTGGGTCGGGGCTGAGCTATCACAATCTGCGCGCGTTCAATGCCATGGGCGCGGCGGCTTCGCATCAGTTTGACGACTGGCTGCGCGCGGCAATGGCGCTGCCCGCCGCTGAACGCACGCAGGCTTTGCTGGATTGGGAGAAGGCGCCCGCCGCCCGCGCCGCACATCCGCGCGAGGAGCATTTGCTGCCTTTGATGGTGGTGGTGGGCGCGGCGGAGAACGACGCTGCATCCGTGCCCTATCACGAGGATGATTTCTTCGGCGCGCTGGCGGTGACCAGCTTCCGGCTCGGCTAAACCCAACTTCGGGTCTGACCCAGGTTTTAGGTTCCGCGCTTGCCCTTCATGCGCTCGGCTTCTTTTTCAGCCGCCTTCTCAGCCGCCGCCTCCGCCTTCACCCGCTCCTCCTCCCTGAACACCGCCAGCGCCGCCGCGCGGGATTCAGGAGTCTCCAGCGAAATGCGTCCCAGCGCCCCGCTGCGGTAATCCTGCAGCAGCATATGGGAAGCCTTCTCATAGTCCCAATCCCCGCCGCGCAAGCGGTAGCCGCGCAGTTGCGCCACGCGCTCGACCACGGCCACCCCGTCCATCCCCTCCGGCTTCAGCTTATAGCGCGCCGCCAGCAGCTCCGGATAGCGCTCCAGCAGCAGCTCCGCCAGCCACTCCGCCACCTCTTCCTCGATCAGCGCATTGGCGCCGATCGCATGGCTGGCCGCCAGGGCCAGGCCGTCGCTCGGCATCTCGATTTTCGGCCACAGCAGGCCGGGGGTATCGATGATGGCGGTATTGATGTCCAGGTAAATCTTCTGCTGGGTCTTGGTCACGGCCGGCTCGTCGCCCACCTTGGCCACGCGGCGCTTGAGCAGCGCGTTCATCAGCGTGGACTTGCCGACGTTGGGAATCCCCATGATCATCATGCGCAGCGGCTTGGTCGGCTCGTTGCGGTGCGGCGCCAGCTTGCGCGCCTTGCCGATCACCTGGGCAACGTCGGACTGCTTCTTGGTCGTCATCGCATAGGCGGTAACGGTCTTGTCCTGTTCGAAGTGCCTGATCCAGGCCGCGGTGGCGTTCGGATCGGCCAGGTCGATCTTGTTCAGGATCTTCAGGCAAGGGCGCTGGCGGAACTTGCGCAGCTCCTCGACCAGCGGGTTGCAGCTGGCCGCAGGCAGGCGGGCATCCACCACCTCGATCACCACATCCACGTCCGCCATCTGCTCCGCCGCCTTCTTTTTGGCGGCGTTCATATGACCGGGGAACCATTGAATAGACATGCTCTTGCCTTCTGAATCTGAGGGAAAACCGGCTATTTTACCCCAGATCGGCCTCAGATCCCCGCCAGGGCCTTCACATGGGCGGCCACGCTGCGGCCCAGGGCGGACAGGTTGTAGCCCCCTTCCAGGCAGCTGACGATGCGTCCCTTCGCATACAGCCGGGCGACTTCCATCACCTGCTGCGTCATCCAGGCGTAGTCCGCCTCCACCAGGCCCATGCCGCCCAGGTCATCCTCCCGGTGGGCATCGAAACCGGCGCTGATGAAGATCATCTCGGGCTGGAAGGCATGCAGGGCCGGCAGCCATTTTTCCTGCACCAGCTGGCGGATCACGTCGCCCTTGGTCCCGGCCGGCACCGGCACGTTGACGCGGTTCGGCGTGTCAGGCAGCACCGGCGTGTAGGGATAGAAGGGATGCTGGAAGAAGCTGACCATCAGCGCGCGCGGCTCGTTCAGCAGCGCTTCTTCCGTGCCGTTGCCATGATGGACATCGAAATCGACGACGGCCACGCGCGCGATCCCGCGCGCCTCCAGCGCATGCTTGACGGCGATTGCCACATAATTGACCAGGCAGAAGCCCATCGGCTCGGTGGGACGGGCGTGGTGGCCGGGCGGACGCACAGCGCAGAAGGCGTTGTCGATTTCGCCGTCGATCACGGCATCGGTCGCGGCCACGGCGGCGCCGGCGGCGCGCAGGGCGGCCTGCCAGCTATGCTGGTTCAGCGAGGTGTCGGGATCGATCGGATAGTAGTCGCCGCCCGTTTGCGGCACATGGTCGCGCACGATGGCAATCGCATTGGCCGTGTGGTTGCGGGCGATGGACGAGACATCGGCCAGCGGCGCATCGCGGTGGTCGATGAAGTCGTCGATCTTGGAAGCGATCAGCTGGTCGGCAATGGCTTGCAGCCGCGCCGGGCATTCAGGATGCCATTCGCCCATTTCGTGGCGGCGGCAATCGGGATGGCTGTAGATGGCTGTGCTCATGGTTTTCTGTTCAGTACTACTGCGTGTCCCCAATTTCTCGCATAAAATCGCCGGCAGGGGCAAATATAACAACAGGATAATCTCATGTACACAAAATTGCACGCCGTCGCTCGCCAGGTCAGCCAGATCATCGTTGGCAAGGACTTGCAAGTGCGCCAGGCCCTGACCTGCCTGCTGGCAGGCGGCCACCTGCTGCTGGAGGACGTGCCCGGCGTCGGCAAGACCACGCTTTCCCATGCACTGGCCGTGTCCCTTGGCCTGCAGTTCAACCGTATCCAGTTCACCAGCGACCTGCTGCCGGCCGACGTGGCGGGCATCTCGATCTACGAGCGCGAGAAGAACGGCTTCGTGTTCCACCCCGGCCCCATCTTCACCCAGGTGCTGCTGGCCGACGAAATCAACCGCGCCACGCCCAAGACCCAGTCTGGCCTGCTGGAGGCGATGGAAGAGCGCCAGGTCTCGGCAGACGGCGTGACGCGCACCCTGCCGGTGCCCTTCTTCGTCATCGCCACCCAGAACCCGACCCACCAGATCGGCACCTTCCCGCTGCCCGAGTCGCAGCTGGACCGCTTCCTGATGTGCCTCTCATTAGGCTACCCCGATGCGCAGGCCGAGCGCGCACTGTTGATGGGCGAGGACCGCCGCGCCATGCTGAAGGAAATGCGCCCGGCCATGACGCCGGCCGAACTGGCGGAAGCCCAGCAGGGACTGCGCCAGATCCACACCTCGCCCGCGCTGATCGACTATGTGCAGGCGCTGGCCCAGGCTTCGCGCCAGAACGGCTCCTTCGCCGAAGGCCTGAGCCCGCGCGCCGCGCTGGCCCTGCTGCAGGCGGCGCGCGCCTGGGCCGCGCTGGAGGGACGCGACCACGTGATCCCGGAAGACATCCAGACCCTGCTGGTGCCAGTCTGTGCGCACCGGCTGCGGCCCCTGAAGTCGGCGCACGGCGGCGGCAGCGCCAGCCGCGACCTG
>DASWYX010000136.1:0-4413 GCA_036404755.1 Pseudoduganella sp. | reverse complement strand
CCGGCATCGAGTGGTTCAACACGCTGGGTGAGGCGGTGAGCATGGTGACGGGGCTGATCTTTGTGGCCTGCGTTCTCCTGTTCCGCCGCGGCATAGTGGGAGAAGTCCTGGCTTACTTCGGCAGGAGAAAGCCAGCCTGAGATCAAGAACGCCGGACTTGCTCCGGCGTTTTTTATTTGGAGGCACATATGCGCATCTACGCTTTTGCAGCAACGCTTCTCATCGCCGGTTGCGGCAGCAGCCACCACGGCAGCGATCCGGAAAACATCAACACCATGCCGAGCTATCTCGGCGCAGTTACGTCCACGACCTACGACGGCAGCACGGACGACCTGCTTACCGCGGGCCTGGGCAAGACCGGCCTCGCCGCTTCCAGTGCGCCGCTGTATGCCGACGCGAACAATCCCACGCCCCGTGAGCTGCGCCGCAACGCCATCTTCAACAACTACCGCGCGGTGCTCGATATCGCCGCCAACAGCGGCTACGGCACCTTATACGGGCCGAACGTGAATGCGGCCGGCGTGGCCACGGCTGATGAAGGGAAGGTCGCCGGCGCCGAGTACCTGGCCTATGCGGACGATGGCAGCGGCAAATTCAACGTGACGCTGATGGTTCAGGTGCCTTCGAGTTTTGACGTGGCGAACGCCTGCATCGTCACCGGCGTTGCGAGCGGCTCGCGCGGCATCTACGGCGCAATCGGCAGCGCCGGTGAGTGGGGCCTGAAGAACAAGTGCGCCGTGGCTTATGCGGACAAGGGCGGCGGCATCGGCCTCTACACCTTCGACGACGATTCCGTGAACCTGCAGAACGGCCAGCGCGCCACGCGCAGCGCGGCCGGCAAGAATGCGATCTTTGCGCCGGTGTTAGGCGACGCGGAGCGCGCGGCGTTTGCGTCGGGCTATCCGGATCGTGTCGCCTTCAAACACGCCCACTCTTTGCAGAATCCCGAGAAGGACTGGGGCAGGGTGACGCTGCAGGCGCTGGAGTTCGCGTTCTACGTGCTGAACGAAAAGTACGGCGTGCTGGCCAGCGATAACAAGTCGAAGGTGGTGCGTTTGACGCCGGAGAACACGGTAACGATCGCGTCCAGCATTTCCAATGGCGGCGGCGCGGCGCTGCTGGCGGCGGAGCAGGACAGCAAAGGCCTGATCGATGCGGTTGCCGTTACCGAGCCGCAGATCCAGCCGAACAAGTCCAGCGGCTATACGGTGCGGCAGGGCGGCGCGGCGGTGGTGTCGCAGGGAAGGGCGCTGCTGGATTATTCGAGCTATGCGGCGCTATACCAGCCCTGCATCGCCGGCGCGGCGGGACGCTGCGAATCGCTGGTGGCGAAAGGTTTGCTGAATGGCATGGATCTCGCCGCGCGCCAGGCGAACGCGAAGGCGCGCATGGTGGCTTACGGCTGGCAGCCGGAAGCCGAGGTGCTGCAGGGCGCGCATGCCCTGGCCAATGTCCTGGTGGCGGTGACTTATGTGAATGCGTATGGCCGGTTCAACGTGACCGACCGCGTGTGCGGATTCAGTTTCGCGAACGCCGATTCGACCGGCGCCGTCATCCCCTTCACGGCAGCGGCCCGTGCAGGCGGTTTTGCGGCCTTTAGCGGCATTATCGGCACGCCGGTATATGAAGAGTCGTCCGGCGGTGCAAAAGCCTATACGGCCGCTATATCGCCGTCTACGGGCGTGATGGACCAGGGGCTGGATGGCTTCCTCTGCCTGCGGTCATTGGCGACCGGCGTGGACGCCGTCACGGGTGCCGCGCTGACCGGGAATATGGCGGCGCTGAGCACGCGCGTGCGCACCGGCATGCAGGAGGTGCAGGCGACCGGCAACCTGCACGGCAAGCCGGTCATCATCGTGTCCGGCCGCAGCGACGCGCTGCTGCCCGTGAACCACGCCAGTCGCGCCTATGTCGGCCTGAACGCGGCAGTGGAGGGCGCCGGCAGCAAACTGCGCTACATCGAGGTTACCAACGCCAACCACTTCGATGTCTACAGCAGCGTGTTTCCTCAAAGTATCGTCCCGCTGCACGTTTACCTGTTCCGTGCACTCGACGCGGCCTACGCCACCGCCCGCAACAGCGCCGTGGCCCTGCCGCCATCCCAGGTCATCCGCACCCAGCCGCGCAGCTCCGCCGACGTGCCCATGACCCTGTTCAACGTCCCTGCCCTCAGCCCCTCCCCGGGCGCAGATGCCATCACGATCAGCGGCACGACGGTGAACGTTCCCAACTGAGCCGTCTTAGACCCGGGCCTCGGGCAAGTGGCTGCCATGTCGTAGCAGGCGGCAACCACCGCTCGCGGCATTAGAGCGCCGCAGCGTAGATGGCGCGGGCGTCGGCGCGGGTGACTTCGCGCGGGTTGTTGCCGAGCAGCCTGGTCTGGAGCATGGCATCGTCGGCGAGGCGGTCAAGGTCGGTTTCGGCAATGCCGACCTGCTGCAGGGTGCGCTCGATCCCCGCAATCGTCGCCAGTTGCTGCATCGCAACAACAAGCGCTTCAGTGCGGGCCTCGTCGCTGCCGGCGGCATGGGGCACGACGATGGAAGCCAGCTCGGCGTACAAAGGCGCGGCGGCCGGCGTATTGAAGCGCAACACGTGCGGCAGCACGAGCGAGTTGGAGAGCCCGTGCGGCACGTGGAAGATGCCGCCGATCGGATAGGCCAGCGCATGCACGGCGGCCACCGGCGCGTTGGCGAAGGCTTGCCCCGCCAGGCAGGCGCCCAGCAGCATGGCCTGGCGCGCGCCGACATCGCGTCCATTCTCACAGGCCGGAATCAGGTTGGCCGACAGCAAGGCCAGCGCCTGCCGCGCCAGTCCATCCGAGAGGGGATTCTTTTTATGCCGGCTCGTATAGGCTTCGATGGCGTGGACCATCGCGTCGATGCCGGTTGCCGCGGTCACGGCGGGCGGCAGGCCGAGAGTCAGCTCGGCGTCGAGCACGGCCATGTCCGCATACAGCTGGGGCGCGACGACGCCCATCTTGGTGGTGGCGCCCGTGGTCACGATCGAAATATTAGTGACCTCGGACCCGGTCCCGGCAGTGGTCGGCACCTGCACGAGCGGCAGCCGCGAACCCTTCACATTGCCGATGCCGTAGATCTCGCGCAGCGGCTGGCTGTTGTCGGCCATGATGGCGATCAGCTTGGCGACGTCCATTGAGCTGCCGCCGCCGATGCCGATGATGAGGTCAGCCTCGAACTGGCGCGCGGCCGAGACTGCGTCCAGCACCACGCGCTCGGGCGGATCAGCCATCACGTCCGAATAGATTTTCACGTGGAAGCCGGCGGCTTGCAGGCTTTGCGCGGGCACGTCCACCAGACCGGTTTTCAGGAAGCCGGGGTCGGTGACGATCATCGCATGGCGGGCGGAGGGGAAGCGTGGACGGAGCAGGTCGCCCAGGACCCGGGCGGCGCCCAGCTCGGAAACGATGTGCGGGACAGTACTGAAGCTGAAGGCTGGGATCTGGCTCATCGCGGCGTCTCCATCGGAATGATTGTCCGGAAAGCTTACACCAGTGCAGGAGTAGAATGTGGGGTTTGCAATTTTCCGGTGGAGCAGGGCTGAGATGGTGGATGTTGGGGTTGGTATTCTGGCGGTCGCGGCCTTCGCTGCAGGCTTTGTGGACGCGGTAGTGGGTGGCGGTGGCCTGATCCAGATTCCGGCAATTTTCTCGGTCATGCAGGGGACGGCCCCGGCAACCCTGCTCGGCACGAACAAGCTGGCCAGCGTGTTCGGCACCAGCGCCGCGGCGGTCAACTACGCCCGGCGGACGCCGGTGGCCTGGTCGACGGTCGCACCCGCGGCTTCTACCGCGTTCCTGTTTTCCCTGCTCGGCGCCTGGACTGTCAGCCGGATCCCCCCGGATTTCCTGCGCAGTCTGCTGCCTTTTGTTTTGCTGGCGGTGGCCGTGTACACCTTCCGGCGCAAGGACCTGGGCAGCGTGCATCGTCCGCTCCATAGCGGGGCGAAGGAGAAGGTGATGGCGGTGCTGGTCGGCGCGGTCATCGGATTTTATGACGGGTTCTTCGGACCGGGCGTCGGCAGCTTCCTTGTGTTCCTTTTCGTACGCAGCTTCGGCTTCGACTTCCTCAGCGCGTCCGCCGCCGCC
Source organism: Pseudoduganella sp. (assembly GCA_036404755.1). GTDB lineage: Bacteria > Pseudomonadota > Gammaproteobacteria > Burkholderiales > Burkholderiaceae_D > Rugamonas. The sequence goes on along the minus strand of DASWYX010000136.1, from coordinate 305 downwards.
AAGGTTGTGAACGTGGCGACCAACGTCGCGGCGTTGCTGGTGTTTGGCTTCGGTGGACACTTGCTGTGGCAGATAGGCCTGACCTTGGCCATGTGCCAGGTCGTCGGCTCCATCCTCGGCACCAAGCTTGCGCTCAAGCACGGTAGCGGGTTCGTGCGACGGCTGTTCCTGGTCGTGGTCGGGATTCTGATTCTCAAGACGGGATATGACGCCTGGTTGAAGTGATTGTTTCACGTGAAACAATCGCCAGGGAGGGCGGGATCTTACGGTCCCGCCCTCTTTTTTTCTCCCTGCCGGTTTAGCCC
>DASWYX010000135.1:0-8781 GCA_036404755.1 Pseudoduganella sp. | reverse complement strand
GGCGGATAATGCCGCGCGCACCGGAGGCATCATGAAGGAAACCGAACCCCGGACCACGTTCCGTGGCCTGCCGCTGACCCCGGAACAGGACAGCGAAATCAGACACTACATCCACCTCCAGTCCCGTCACGGCGCTCCGTGGGACACGCCAGAACTGAAGGCCATGCTGCATGACATGCTCGACCCGCCGGAACTCACGGACGAAGATGAGCAATCCCTGGGAAATTCGATGACGGCCGAGCGCACCGCGGCGGTCGGCGAGCAAAGCGTGGACGACGGGCGCCCATGAAAAACGCCCCTCGGGAGGGGCGTTCGGGAGTACAGCGGAATCCGCGCTCAGGCATAGCTGCGCAGGCGCATCGAAAAATCCTGCAGCGCCTTGATGCCCGACGCTTCGGCGCGGGTGCACCAGTCCTGCAGCTGTTGCAGCAGCTGGTCGCGGGTCGAGTGCGAACGCTCCCAGATCGCGCCCAGTTCCACGCGCATCTGGTGCATGGTTTCCAGCACCTTGCTGTGCTCGAACAGCTCGCTCAGCTGGGCCTGTTGCGGCGCCTGCAGCTTGGCCGGCTCGCGCTGCATCAGCTTGCGCGAGGTCTTCAGGAAGCGCGATTCCAGTTCGGCCTTGTGCTTCAGGTGCTCGACTTCCTCGCGGAAGGCGGCCTTCACCGACTTGGCGTACTTGGCCATCACGTCGTAGCGGTTGGTGATGATGGATTGAAGCGTGTCGAGGTCGGCTTCCAGCTTGTTCTTGGCCAGCTTCGGCTTCGGAATGGTCTTCTTGACCTTGGCCAGGCCGACCATTTCCATCATGCGGATGTAGGCATAGCCGATGTCGAACTCGTACCACTTGCTCGACAGCTTGGCCGAGGTGGCGAAGGTGTGGTGGTTATTGTGCAGCTCTTCGCCGCCGATCAGGATGCCCCACGGACTCAGGTTGCAGGCCGCATCGTTGCAGTCGTAATTGCGGTAGCCGGTCCAGTGACCCAGGCCGTTGATGATGCCGGCCGCGGTGATCGGGATCCACAGCATCTGCACGGCCCAGATGGTGATGCCGGCCACGCCGAACAGCGCCACGTTCAGCGGCAGCAGGGCCGACACGCCCAGCCAGCTGTACTTGGTGTACAGATTGTTTTCGATCCAGTCGTTCGGGCAGCCGTGGCCGTACTTTTCCAGCGTTTCCTTGTTCTTGGTCTCGGCGCGGTACAGTTCGGCGCCTTCCAGCAGGACTTTCTTGATACCGCGGGTGACCGGGCTGTGCGGATCGTCGACGGTCTCGCACTTGGCGTGGTGCTTGCGGTGCACCGCAGCCCATTCCTTGGTCACCTGGCCGGTGGTCAGCCACAGCCAGAAGCGGAAGAAATGGCTCACGATCGGGTGCAGGTCCAGCGCGCGGTGCGCCTGGTGGCGGTGCAGGTAGATGGTGACGGCGGCAATCGTGATATGCGTCACGATCAGCGTGTACACGACCATTTCCCAACCCGACAGACCGACCAGACCACCGTCCAGGAAGGACAGGACGGCCATGAAGATGTTGCTCAGAAAATTCATTAACACTCCAGAATGGATGGCTTGTTCGCCTTGGATGTCATACGTATCGCATGACGACAATGCGCCATTTTACGCGCATCCAGTGATGCACGGCACGTTCGAACGCAATCAGTTTGGCGTAGATTGTGGATTCGGCAGCGAATTCCGGCCCGGTTGCGTGATCTGCGCCACAACCGAGGCTATATGTGCATCGAGGAGGCGAGTATCAAGTGCCGGGATGCCGAGTTTGACGTCCCCGGATTGCACTAGGGCATAGATTTTCTTGTTGATATCGGACACCACGCCGCCCTGCCCGTTCTCCGGATCGCCGATCCAGAAGCCGAGGTCGAGCTCGTAGCCCTCCGGCGCGAAGCGGCTCAGCGAGATGCCGGGCGCCGGGGTTTCCAGCACCCGCGGGGTGCCCACGGCCTGGGCCGCCAGCAGCGGCATCACGGTGTCGAGATCGGAGCCGTAGGCCACCGTCAGCTTGGTCGAGGCCCGCACGGCGCGCAGGCTAAGGGTCTGGTTCAGCACCGGCCCCGAGATCAGCATCTCGTTCGGCAGCACGGTCTCGACACCGTCCAGGCCCTGCAGCACCGTGTAGCGGGTATTGATCTGGGTGACCTTGCCGGAATACTTGTCGACCGAGATCATGTCGCCGATCGACAGGCTGCGCTCGAGCAGGATGATGAAGCCGGACACGTAATTGCTCGCGATCTTCTGCAAGCCCAGGCCCAGGCCCACGCCCAGCGCGCCGCCAAAGACGGACAGCACGGTCAGGTCGATGCCCACCAGCGACAGGCTGATCAGCACGGCGACGACGATCAGCACCGCGCGGCCCAGGCGGGCAAACACCACGCGCAGGTTGGAGCTGACCGACTGCATATTCATCAGGCGCTCTTCCAACGCCGCGCCGGCCCACATGGCGAGCATCAGCAGCACCACCACCGACACGGCGCCCTGCAGGATGGCCGCGATCGACACCCGGTGCTTGCCGACCGGGATCACGGTATCGTCGAGGAAGACGAAGATATCGTCCCAGATGCCGGTGATGTAGAGCGCAAAGCCCAGCCACACCAGCAACTGGAACACTTTTTCGAAGGTCAGCAGGGTCTTGCCCACTTCGCCGCCGCGCGCAAACACGCGCCGCAGCAGGAAGAAGGCGAAGCGGATCACGGCCAGCGAACCGAAAATGGGCAGCGCCACCTTGATCAGGTTCACGTGCTGCCATTTGCGCAGCACCGCTTCGCACACGGCCAGCAGGCTGACAATGGCCAGCGGCCCGACCACGCGCCCGAAACTCTCGACGCCGAAACGCACCACGCCTTGCGCGTCGCGCTGTTCCAGCCGCTTGCGCAGGTAGAGCGCCAGGGTCCAGCCGAGGAAGATCGACAACACGATCGCCGCCACCTGCCACATCAGGCCAGGATCGCGGACGTCGCCGATCAGGTCATTAATGAGATTCGTCAGCGGGACCGTTTGCGCCATCGCTTATTCTTCCGCCTTCCTGGCCATGGGCTTGCGTTCGAAGACCGCCGCGAAGAAGCCGTCGGTCTGGTGCTTGTGCGGCAGCAGCTTCAGGTAGTCGCCCATCTCCAGCTCGATCTTCTGCTCGGCCAGCACCTGGGACATCGGCACCAGCTGGAAGTCCGGATGGGTTTCGATGAACTGGGCGGCAACCGCGTCGTTTTCCTCGTTCAGCAGCGAGCAGGTGGCATACACCAGGCGGCCGCCGCTCTTCACCAGGCGCGAGGCGCCATCCAGGATGGCAACCTGCTTGGCGTGCATCTCGGCGATGGCTTCCACCGGCTGGCGCCATTTCACGTCCGGATTGCGGCGCAGCGTACCCATGCCGGAACAAGGCGCATCGACCAGCACGCGATCGATCTTGCCCGCCAGGCGCTTGATCTTCGCGTCGCGCTCATGGGCGATCGCCACCGGATGCACGTTCGACAGGCCGGAGCGCGCCAGGCGCGGCTTCAGCTTGGCCAGGCGCTTTTCCGACACGTCGAAGGCATACAGGCGGCCCGTATTGCGCATCTGCGCGCCCAACGCCAGCGTCTTGCCGCCGGCGCCGGCGCAAAAGTCGACCACCATCTCGCCGCGCTTGGCGCCGAGGATCTGGGCCAGCACCTGGCTGCCCTCGTCCTGCACTTCGATGGCGCCGTTCTTGAACAGCGGCAGGTTCTGCAGCGCCGGCTTCTTGTGCACGCGCAGGCCCAGCGGGGCGTACGGGGTCGGGTCGGCGGCGATCGGCGCCTGGGCCAGTTCGGCCATCACGTCCTCGCGGTTCGCTTTCAGCGCGTTGACGCGCAGGTCCAGCGGCGCCGGCGTGTTCAGCGCATCGGCCAGCACCAGGGTTTCCTCTTCGCCGTACTGCTCGACCAGCTTGTCGAACAGCCATTTCGGCATGTTCGCGCGCATCGACTTGTGCAGCAGCGAGCGGTCGATTTCCAGCTGGCGCTTCAGCCACTCGGCCTCGTCTTCCGACAGGCCGCCCAGCGCCTCGAAGCCGACGGCATCGGCCATGCCCAGCAGCACCAGGCGGCGCATGGTGGCGCCGCCGCCCGCTTCCGCGCGGTCGGTGAAGAAGGCCTTGTTGCGCAGGACGGCGTAGATGCACTCGGCAATGGCGCCGCGCTCACGGCCGCCAAGGCGCGGATGGTCCTTGAAATAACGCGACAGCGTGGTGTCGGCGGGCGCGGTGAAGCGCAGGATCTCGCGCAGCACTTCTTCAGCGCTGTTGAGGATAAATGGGGGCAAACGCATAATGATTCTTTCTTGTTTCAGGTGCGGTCCACATGGACCTTGCCATCCTCGATCCGCAGCCGGTCTTCAATAAACCAGCGGATGGCGCGCGGGTACAGCACATGTTCCTGCTCCAGCACGCGGGCGGCCAGCACTTCCGGCGTGTCGCCCGGCAGGACGGGAACGGTCGCCTGGTCCACCATCGGACCGTGGTCCAGGTCGGCCGTCACGAAATGCACGGTGGCGCCGTGCGTGGCCAGGCCGGAGGCCAGCGCCTGCTCGTGCGTGTGCAGGCCCGGGAAAAGCGGCAGCAGCGACGGGTGGATATTCAGCATGCGGCCGGCGTAATGCTCGACAAAGCCCGGCGTCAGGATGCGCATGAAGCCGGCCAGCACGACCAGGTCGGGCTGGAAGGTATCGATAGTCTCCTGCAACGCAGTATCGAAAGCTTCGCGGCTGGGGAAATCCTTGTGCGACACCACGGCGGTGGCAATGCCATGCCTGGCGGCAAATTCCAGGCCCTTGGCGTCGGCTTTATTGCTGATGACGGCGGCGATGCGGGCCGGCCACTGCTCGGCCTGGGCGGCGCGAACCACGGCTTCCATATTGCTTCCGCGGCCCGAAATAAGGATGACGATATTTTTCATGGCCGCCATTGTACCTGCTACGGACGGGCAGCGCGATATTATGCTGCGACGCAGCAATCCTGGCAAGGGGGAGGCGAAGCGGCGACTTCTGGGCTACTCGAAGGAGTAGAACACGCGGAAGGGAACTTTTTTCTCGGCCCAGTAATCGGCCGCATCACGGAAGACATCCAGCAGGCACTCACGTGCTTCGCGATCAAATTTCTGGGTATTCGGCAGCTGTTCCAGCACGATCAGGAAACCGGGCTGAGGGCCGGCCTTATTCATCGTCTCGGTCAGGGTTTCGCGCAGGGCGTCGAAGTTTTTGCCGCATGGTTTCGGCAGGTAAAACGATTCCGCAATAATCCCCAAGACTTGCTGCTTGGTTTGGCCGTGGTGGCAGTGCGCATACAAAAAATGCTGCCCCAGGCGGGCTGCCTCTTCCTGCAGCTCACCCACCCGAAAGGCGCGAATGGACTGCACTAAATTAGGCGGCACAGTGATCAACAAACTCATCTTTTCCTCAAATCGACCTATCTATGTACGGTACTTTTGGTGCCGGAGGCGGGTCAATGCGCCGGGCTTTCTCCCTGTCAATCTGATTCCATACGGGTATTAGGGTAACGTGTTGTATCCGTTGAATCAACTCGAATGTGAGTTCAAACGCAAGATTTGTTAAAAACAGAACATATTAAGCTAATTTTATGGCGTATTGCCGGCCCCGGGCGCAGGCTTTAATTCAAGCCTAAGCCTGGCGTTACAATTTGTTGCCATCCGTGACAACCGCTGCATACCTTGCGGCGTTACCATATCTGGGTGCAATTCCCATTTCCCTGCGAACTGCTCACAATATGCCAAAACGAGGTAAACAATATGAAGCTGCCAACTAAACTGATGCTGTCCCTGGCCTGCCTTGGCGCCCTGCCTCTGGCCCAGGCTCAAGCCACCGATTTCGAAGATTTCGGCCGCGTGATTCGTGTCACTCCGCAGGTCGAACAGATCAACCGTCCGCGCCAGGAATGCCGCACCGAGTACGTCCAGGTGCAGCAACCGGCCGAGCGCAGCGCCGGCGGTTCCATCGTCGGCGGTATCGCGGGCGCCCTGCTGGGCTCCCAGGTCGGCTCGGGTAACGGCCGCACGGCAGCTACCGCCGCCGGCGCGATTGCCGGCGCCGTGGTCGGCGACCGCGTCCAGAACCAGAATGTGCAGGGCGGCGTGCAGGAGCAGGCCGTCAAGCAGTGCCGCACCGTGGACCACTGGGAATCGCGCACCAACGGTTATCAGGTCGAATATGATTACCGTGGCCGCAATTACACCAGCGTCATGAGCTATGATCCGGGGCAGCGCGTGCGCCTGCGGGTATCGGTTGAGCCGATGCAGTAATAACACGGCGTCATCGCCCAGAAACCAGAACGCCGGCCAGTTTGGCCGGCGTTTTTATTTGTACGCTTGCCTCAGAGCAAAACATCGCGGGATAATGCCCACCATGCTAATTAAACGTAAATCCATCGAAAAAGAAGAATCCTCCCGCCCCGCGCGCGCCACGCCGGCCGTGCGCAAGCCGAAGTTCGCGCCGGTGACCCTGTCCGAGCAGGACGGCGTGCGCTATCTGCATTTCGGCACGGAATGGGTGCAGGGCGCCATGCGCATCCGCAAGCCGGACTGGCCGGAGCTGGAGTACGCTCAGCAGATGATGGCCTGGATGCTGTGGATCGAGCAGCCGCGCCAGATCGTCCAGCTCGGTCTGGGCACGGGCGCGCTGACCAAGTTCTGCTACAAGCACTTCCCGCAGGCGGCGGTGACGGCGATCGAGCTGAATCCGTCCGTGATCGCGATTTGCGCCTCCATGTTCAAGCTGCCGGAAAACGACGAGCGCCTGCAGGTGCGCGAAATGGACGCGATGGATTACGTGACCGATCCGGCGCACCACGGCACCCTCGACGTGCTGCAGGTGGACCTGTACGACGCAACGGCGCGCGGCCCCGTGCTGGACACGCCGGAGTTCTACCAGGCTTGCGCCGCCTGCCTGAACGACGAGGGCATCATGACCGTGAACCTGTTCGGCGACCACCCGAGCTACGCGAAGAACCTGAAGGCGATGAAGTTCGCCTTCGCGCAGGTGCTGTCCCTGCCCCAGGTCCACGACGGCAACGTGGTGGCCATCGCCTTCAAGACTGAACGCAAGATCGACGTTGCTGCGCTGGCCGAACGCGCCGCGCAGATCGTCGCCGAAACGAAGCTGCCGGCCAAATCCTGGCTCAAGGGCATCAAGGCCAGCCTAAGTTAAAGGGAACAAATGACCAAGGCACTCGATCTACAACAAATCTTCACCTGGCTGCTGGCCGATGGCGTGGTCGAGAAAGCCGAAGTCAAGGCCCACTACGCGCAGGCACAGGGTATCCTGCGCAATACGCCCGGTTCCATGCACCCGCTGAGCGCCGTCGCCCACTGCAAGCTCACCAGCGCGAAAAGCGGCAAGCTGCTCACGCTCGATGCGCTGACCGAGTGGCTGGCCGACCGCTGCAAACTGCCCTTCTACCGCATCGATCCGCTGAAGATCGACTTCACCAAGGTGGCGGACGTGATGTCCGCCAGCTACGCGGCGCGCTTCAATATCCTGCCGGTGGAAATCACGCCCGACACGCTGACGGTGGCCACGGCCGATCCATTCGCGCTGGAGTGGGAAGCGGAGATTGCCAAGGTTTCGCGCCGCGTGATCAAGCGCGTCATCGCCAACCCGCTCGATATCGCGCAATACACGTCGCAATTCTTGTCGCTGGCCAAGTCGATCAAGAAGGCCAACAAGTCCACCGGCCAGGATGTCGCGCTGCGCAACAACTTCGAGCAGCTGGTCGAGATGGGCAAGTCCAACAAGCAGGTGGATGCTAACGACCAGCACGTGGTCAATATCGTGGACTGGCTGTGGCAATACGCCTTCGAGCAGCGCGCCTCCGACATCCACCTTGAGCCCAAGCGCGACCTGGGCACGATCCGCTTCCGTATCGACGGCGTGCTGCACCAGGTCTACCAGGTGCCCGCCGTGGTGATGATCGCGATGACCGCGCGCATCAAGCTGCTGGGCCGCATGGACGTGATCGAGAAGCGCCGCCCGCAGGACGGCCGCATCAAGACCCGCACGGCCGGCGGCCAGGAAGTCGAGCTGCGCCTGTCCACGCTGCCCACGGCCTTCGGCGAGAAACTGGTGATGCGTATCTTCGATCCGGACGTGGTCGTGAAAACCCTGCCGGAGCTGGGTTTCCCGCCCGACGACGCGGCGCGCTGGGACTCGCTGACCAACCGTCCGCACGGCATCATCCTCGTTACCGGCCCTACAGGCTCGGGCAAGACCACCACGCTGTACACGACGCTGAAGGCGCTGGCGACTTCCGAAGTGAATGTCTGCACGGTGGAAGACCCGATCGAGATGGTAGAAGCATCGTTTAACCAGATGCAGGTGCAGCCGGGCATCGACCTGACCTTCGCCGACGGCGTGCGCGCCCTGATGCGCCAGGACCCGGACATCATCATGGTGGGCGAAATCCGCGACCTCGCCACCGCCGAAATGGCGATCCAGGCGGCGCTGACAGGCCACCTGGTGCTGTCCACGCTGCACACCAACGATGCGCCGTCCGCCGTGATGCGCCTGCTGGAACTGGGCGTGCCCTACTACCTGCTGGAAGCGACGCTGATCGGCATCATGGCGCAGCGCCTCGTGCGCACGCTATGCCCGGACTGCAAGGCGCCCGATGACGCCAGCGTGCCCGATGAAATCTGGGCCGGCCTGGGCGGACCATGGAACGTCCCCAAGCCGGAAAAGGTCTACCGCCCGGTGGGCTGCCCCGAATGCCGCCAGACCGGCTACCGCGGCCGCACCGGCATCTAC
>DASWYX010000134.1:0-4538 GCA_036404755.1 Pseudoduganella sp. | reverse complement strand
GATGGGGCCGGGCACCAACTACGTGACCGGCGACTACAGCCGCGGCGCGTCCGGCTACTGGGTCGAAAACGGCGTGATCCAGTACCCGGTGGAAGAGATCACCATCGCCGGCAATATGAAGGAAATGTTCCAGCAAATTGTCGGCATCGGCACCGATGTGCTGGTGCGTGGCACCAAGCAGACGGGATCTATCCTGATTGAAAAAATGGTAGTTGCCGGAAACTAAATATTTCCATACACTCTCCTTAGAGCTGTAGCGTTTTCCGTGACGTAAAACACCTTTAAGGAGACAAACACGTATGGAACGTCGTTCCTTCATCAAGAAGGCAGCAGCGGGCGCTGGCGCGGGCGTAATTGCCGCTCCGGCCCTGGCGGCAGACCTGCCTGCTATTAACTGGCGCCTGGCGTCGAGCTTCCCGAAATCCCTGGACACCATCTTCGGCGCCGCCGATACCTTCACAAAACGCGTCTCCCAGCTGACCGGCGGCAAATTCAATATCCGCTCCTTTGCGGCCGGCGAAATCGTGCCCGGCCTGCAGGTGCTGGATGCAGTGTCCGCAGGCACGGTGGAATGCGGCCACAGCGCTTCGTACTACTACTACGGCAAGGACCCGACCTTCTCCTTCGACTGCGCCGTGCCTTTCGGCCTGACCTCGCGCCAGCACACCGCCTGGTACGACCAGGGCGGCGGCCGCGAGCTGCTGCGCGCCTTCTACAAGGACCACGGCATCATCAACTTCCTGGGCGGTAATTCCGGCACCCAGATGGGCGGCTGGTTCCGCAAGGAGATCAAGACCTTGGCCGACCTGAAGGGCACCAAGATGCGTATCGCGGGCTTCGCCGGCAAGGTCATGGAGCGACTGGGCGCCGTGCCGCAGCAGCTGGCCGGCGGCGACATCTACCCGGCGCTGGTAAAAGGCACGATCGACGCGGCGGAATGGGTCGGCCCTTACGACGATGAGAAACTGGGTTTCTACAAGGTCGCGCCTTACTACTACTATCCGGGCTGGTGGGAAGCCGGCGCTTCCTTCACCTTCTATATCAGCCTGAAGGAATGGGAAAAGCTGCCGAAGGAATATCAGGCCGCGATCGAAGCGGCCAGCTATGAAGCCCACGTGGTGATGCAGGCCGAATACGATTTCAAGAATCCGACTTCGCTGGGCCGCCTGATCAAGAACGGCGTGAAGCTGCGCGGCTATCCGACCGACATCATGGACGCGGCCTACAAGGCAGCCAACGAGCTGTACGCCGAGGAATCCGCAAAGAACGCCAAGTTCGCCAAGATCTACGAGCCATGGAAGCGCTTCCGCAACGACCAGAACCAGTGGGCGTCGGTGGCGGAATCCACGATGCAGAATTACCTGATCAAGGCAGGACGCGGCAAGTAGCCACATACGGCGGATCGCATGATCAGCGCGCCGTCAGGGCGCGCGGGCGAACCATCGATCCGCCGCCCACGCGGTCCATCCGCAATCCCCGTTTGTATCCCAATGTACGGCGCGACATACGCCCGATACACCTGCGCGATTTAATTAGCGCATTAATTATTGGGAGAACAAATCATGATCTACACCGACCGTAAGATTCAATGCGAATGCGGCCATCTGCAGGGCGTGCTGTCCGGCGCTGCGGCTGGCGTGCGCCTGACGTGCTACTGCAAGGATTGCCAGGCCTACGCGCATGCGCTGAACAATGCCGGCGAGGTACTCGACAAGCTGGGCGGCACGAACGTCGTCACCACGCTGCAGCAGCACGTGCGCTTCACGAAGGGGACGGACAAGCTGGCCTGCCTGTCGCTGTCCGACAAGGGCTTGCTGCGCTGGTATGCCAGCTGCTGCAACACGCCGATCGGCAACACGGCACGCGACCCGAAGATGTCTTTCGTGGCGCTGTCCCACAGCTGCCTGCGCGGCGCCATCGACAGCCACTTTGGCGGCGAAAGCGTGCATGTCAACGCAAAATCCGCCAAGGGCAAAGTCGCTTCGAGCGGCGTGGCGCAGTTCTTCGCCACCGCGCGCATCATCGGCGCGGTGCTGGGCGCGCGCGCCAACGGCAGCTGGAAGCACAGCCCATTCTTCCGCGCCGGCACGCCAACGCCCGTCGCACGGCCGCGCGTGTTGACCAGCGACGAACGTACCCGCTATACCCGTACCGCTGCGGCGATGTGATCGCGCAGCCACTGGTGGGCAGGGTCGCGGTGGCGCCGCTCGTGCCATAGCATCGTCATCTCGTAGCCCGGCACCGGCAGCGGCGGCTCCATGATCTTCAACGCCGGATTGCCGCGCAAGATGCGCTCGGGGACCATGGCCACCATGTCCGTGCCGGCGACAATGGCGAGCATGGCCAGGAAGTGCGGCACGGAGAGCACGACGCGCCGCGACAGGCCGGCCGCTGCCAGGGCTTCGTCGGTCACGCCGGCAAAGCCGCCGCCGTCCGGCGACACGATCACGTGTTCCAGTGCGCAGAACTGCGCCAGCGCAGGGCGGCGCTTCAGGCGCGGGTGGCCGGTGCGCGCGGCCAGCACGTAGCGCTCGACGAAGAGCGGCCGGGCGCGCAGTCCGGGCGGCGCAGCGTCCGTCGTATGGAAAGCGAGGTCGATTTCGCCCTGTTCCGCCTGGCGCGGCATGCGCGGCGGCGAGGCTTCCAGCACGGCCAGCCGCGTGCCGGGCGCCAGCTTGCGCAAGCCGGCCAGCGCCGGCAGCAGGATGGCCGATTCAGCGTAATCGGTGGCGGCCACGCGCCAGGTCTGGACGGCGACGGCGGGATCAAAAGGACTCGATGGCGCCACCGCCTGCGCCAGCCCTTCCAGCGCCTGCCGCAAGGGTTCGCGCAGCTCCTCGGCGCGCGCCGTGGGGCGCATGCCGCGCGGGCCCGGCAGCAGCAGCGGATCGCCGAAGGAATCCCGCAGCCGCGCCAGGTGCACGCTCACTGCCGGCTGCGACAGGTGCAGCCGCAGCGCAGCGCGGGTCACGTTTTGCTCCGCCAGCAGGGCGTCCAGGGTCAGCAGCAGGTTCAGGTCCAGCTTGCGCAAATTATCCATCGTAATACCTGCAATTTAAGGAATTCATTTCCAATATACCGCAGCGGGCCATACGATGCTTCGCATGAATACCTTACTTATTTATGCCCATCCCGAGCCGCTTTCCCTGAACGGCTCCCTTAAAAACTTCATGGTCGGGCGCCTCAAGGCAGCCGGCCACACCGTGCAGGTTTCCGACCTGTACGCCATGCGCTGGAAGGCCGCCATCGATGCGCACGATAGCCTCGATGGCGCGGCCGGCGAGCGCTTCCTGCCGGACGCAGATTCGCGCCTGGCTTTCGACAACGGCCGCCAGAGCGCGGACATCGCCGCCGAACAGGCCAAGCTGGAATGGGCGGACGCCGTCATCATCCAGTTCCCGCTGTGGTGGTTTTCAATGCCCGCCATCCTCAAGGGCTGGTTCGAGCGCGTCTACGCGAACGGCTTCGCCTACGGCGTAGGCGAGCATTCGGATCATCATTGGGGGGACCGTTACGGTGAAGGAAAGCTGGCGGGCAAGCGCGCCATGCTGGTGGTGACGGCCGGCGGCTGGGAATCGCACTACAGTCAGCGCGGCGTGAATGGACCGATGGACGACATCCTCTTCCCCATCCACCACGGCATGCTGTGGTTTCCGGGCTTCGAGGTGCTGCCGCCCTTCGTCGCCTACCACGTCGGCAAGATGGACGAGGCGCGCTTTGCCGATACCTGCGCGGCGCTGGGCGAACGTCTCGACACCTTGTTCGCGACGCCGCCGATTCCGTTCCGCCGCCAGAACGCGGGCGATTACGAGATCCCGTCGCTCACCCTGAAAGCGCATATCGCGCCGGGCGAGGAGGGATTTGGCGTGCACCTGATTACACCGTAGCGCGCACGGTCACGTCGATGTTGCCGCGCACTGCTTTCGAGTACGGGCAGATCTGGTCGGCTGCGTGGGCGAGTGCGGTGGCGACTTCCTGATCGAGGCCGGGTACGTTCACCGTCAGGCGCGCTTGCAGGAAGTATTCGCTGCCGGTCTGGCCCAGGTCCACTTCGATGTCGACCGAGGTGGATGCCGGCAGCTTGACCTTGCGCTCCGCAGCGGCGAGGCTCAGGGCCAGCGTATAGCAGGACGACCAGGCGCCGGCAAACAGTTGTTCCGCGGTCGGGTGGGCGACGATGTTGTCGAAGCTGACGTCCTTGCCGCCGGCGGCGGACAGTTTCAGGTTGACGTTGCTGTGCGCGCTGCCCGGGGTCACGGCGGTGGTGTGGGTTTTGCCGGTGGCCAGTACTTTTTCGATTTTGCTCATGATTTAATCCTATCGGTTACGTTAATATAGTGTGCTATTTAAAAGTGCTATTAAACGGATGCGGTGACGGCGACGTCGATGTTCCCGCGCACTGCTTTCGAGTACGGGCAGATCTGGTCGGCTGCGTGGGCGAGTGCGGTGGCGACTTCCTGATCGAGGCCGGGTCCGTTCACCGTCAGGCGCGCTTGCAGGAAGTATTCGCTGCCGGTCTGGCCCAGGTCCACTTCGAT
>DASWYX010000133.1:0-8080 GCA_036404755.1 Pseudoduganella sp. | reverse complement strand
CCCACGCGGCATTGCCGGGAGCCGCAATGCTAAACAGCATGAGCTCCCCCTCCCCGCCCGGATGCGGTATGCGGCGTTCGTACCGCATCCCCAGCCTGGCCAGCAGCTTCGCCGAGCTGCTGTTGTAGGGCCGCGTAGTGGCCAGCACGCGCGGCAGGCGTAACTCCTTGAGCGCATACTCCAGCACCGCAGCCGCCGACTCGAACGCATATCCCTGCCCGCAATACTGCGGCAGGAACGCAAAGCCGATATCCGGCGAATCGAGATAGTCGCGCTGGGCCAGTCCGCACATGCCGACCGGCGTGCCTTCACCTAAAAACTCCACGATGTAGAAGCTGAAGCCGTGCGCCGCCTGGCTGGCCATCGCCCCCGAGCGAATGTACTCGCGCGCACCAGACTCGGTGCGCACGCCACGGTCGCCGATCATGCTCAGCCAGGAAGGATCGTTCAGCAGCGCCAGCATGAACGACGCGTCGCTCTCCTCCATGACGCGCACACGCAGGCGCGCCGTGGTGAGAATCGTCATTTGCCCTTGGCCTTGGACGGATCGGCCGCGGTGACGACCGTCAGTTTCGACGGATCGATCGCCTTGCGGAAGGCAGCGTTGACCTGCTCCACCGTCAGCGCGGTCAACTTGGCTTCATGCTGCTTGCTCCACTCGAAAGTGCGGCCCAGGTCGAGGAAGCGGTTCCAGGCCGACGCCACGACGCCGTCCTTCGAACGGTTCTGGATGCGCTGCTGCAGCAGGCCGGATTTGGCGCCCGCCACTTCGGCGGCGGTAAAGCCATCCTTCAGCGCACGGGCCAGCTCCTGCTTTACGGCGGCATCCAGCCTGGCGATGTTCTGCGGCGCCGCGATGGCGCTGATGCTGAAGCTGCCCGCGCGGTCCAGTTCACCGGCCTCGATCTGCGAACCACCGCCGTAGGACAAGCCATCCTTCTGGCGGATGCGGTCCATCAGGCGCGACTTCAGGCCGCCGTCGCCGAAGATGAAGTTGGCCAGCTCCAGCGCCGGATAGTCCGGATCATCGGTCTTCAGGTCCAGGTTCATGCGCGCCGTGTAGAAGGCGTTTTCCTTGTCCGGCGTGTCGATGGACTTCTTGGTCGCAGGCTTGTCGACATAGGTATCGAGGATGCGGGCATACGAAGCCTTGCTCTGCCAGCCGCCGAACTCCTGCTCGATCGTCTTCACGGCTTCCGCCTTGTCGAAGTCGCCGACGATGGACAGCTCGCCATGCGACGCGCCGTAGAACTGCTCGTGGTAAGCCTTCAGCTCTTCCAGCTTGAGCGCCTTGATGCCGGCAATCTGCTCGTCGATCGTCAGCACGCTGCGCGGGTCGCCCTTCGGCCAGTGGTCGAAGTATTCGGCCAGCGACTGCGAGGCCATCGCTTGCGGGTCGCTGCGCATGCCCTCGATGCCCACGATCCACTGCTGGCGCAGCTGCTCGAATTCCGCCGCCGGGAAGGTAGGCTCCTTCAACACATGCGCCACCAGGCGCAGCGCCTCGTCCAGGTTTTCGCGCGTCGTATCGAAGTGATAGACGCCGCCGGACATCTTCAGCTTCGACATCTGGTCCGCCAGCTGCGTGCGCGTGTACTTGCTGGTACCGCGCGTCAGCATCTCGTTCGTGGCTGCGGCAATCAGCTGCTTGCCGAACTGGTTCTTCTCGTCGCCCCAGTGCAGGCGCAAGTCCACGGACACCATCTCGCCGCGGTTCTTCTTCGGCAGCAGCGCGAGCTTCAGGCCATTGACCTGCTTGAGCTCCGTGCGCTTCATGATGTTGTCCTGGCTCGGATCGAAGTTCTCGGACGTAAGCGCGCTTTCCTTGCCCTTGAAGTCCTTCAGGATCTCGGCGGCGGTGGGCGCCGGCGCGATATCCGCGCGCTGCGGCTGGTCTTCCGGCAGGAAGATGCCCACGGTGCGGTTGTCGCGCTTCAGGTAGCGCGCGGCCGCATCGGCCACCTGCTTGGCCTTGATCTTCGGCAGATCATCGCGGCCCTGGAACAGCAGGCGCCAGTCGCCCAGCGCGATATGCTCGGACAGCGCCACGCCCACCTGCTGCGGGTTGTTCAGCTGCTTCTCGATCATATTGCTGTATTCGCGGCGCGTGCGTTCCATTTCCTCTTCGGTCGGCTCCGACTTGCCGAAGCTTTCGACCGCGGCGACCAGTTCATCGCGCACCTGCTCCACCGGCTGGCCCGCCTTCACCACCGCGCCGAACAAATGCAGGCCGGGTGCATAGCCGGTCTGGCCAAAGCTGAACACCTGGGCCGCTTTGCCCGTTTCCACCAGGAGCTTGTGCAGGCGGCCGGTCGGCGTGTCGCCCAGGATCTGGCCCATGAAGGCCAGCGGGTCGGCATCGGGATGCAGGCCGGACGGGATCTTGTACGCCACCAGCACGATCTGCAGGTCGCCCTTGCGGCGCACGGTGAAGTTGCGCTCACCGTCCTGCGTCGGCTCCACGGTCCAGAACTCGGGCAGTTTGCGCTTGGGCTTCGGGATCACGCCAAAGGTCTTGCTGATCCAGGCCAGCGTTTGCGACGGGTCGAACTTGCCGGCCACCAGCAGCACGGCGTTATCCGGCTGATACCAGGTGTGGTAGAAGTTCTGCAGGTTCGAGATCTTCACGTTCTCGATATCGCTGCGGTTGCCGATCGTGGAACGGCCGTAGCTGTGCCAGTCGTAGGCCACGCTCTCCATGCGCTTCACCAGCACGCCGAACGGATCGTTCTCGCCGCTTTCGTATTCGTTGCGAACAACGGTCATTTCAGAGTCCAGGTCTTTCTTCGCGATGAAGGACCCGGTCATGCGGTCGGCTTCCATCTCCAGCGCCCACTTCAGGTTGTCCTGGCTGGCCTGGAACACCTCGTAGTAATTGGTGCGGTCGAAGGACGTGGTGCCGTTGAACTCCATGCCCCGCTCGGAGAACTGCTGCGGAATATTGCGGTGCTTCGGCGCGCCCTTGAACATCAGGTGTTCCAGCAGGTGCGCCATGCCCGTCTCGCCATAGTTCTCATGGCGCGAGCCCACCAGGTAGGTCACGTTGACGGTGACGGTGGGCTTGGACGCATCGGGGAACAGCAGGACTTTCAGGCCGTTCGGCAGGCGGTATTCGGTGATGCCCTCGACCGAGGGCCCTTTGGTGACGCCCTTCGGCAGCGTTTGTGCGAAGGCGGGAGGGAGGAAACTGGCGCCGGACAGCAGCAGCGCGGCGATTAAGCGTTTTTGCATAGGATTCTGCTTTTATTGGCAAAACCCTATGCTACGCCATATCAGCCCTTTGCGTCAGGTAGCAGGCATGCGTCCACGACCTGCAGATTGTTATCCTTGGCGAATTCGACGACGAAGTTGTACGCCATCGGCTGCACTTCGCGCAGCTTGTGGTTGACGACAACGGCTTTCACGCCATTGACGACAGTGGGTGTGACCATCGAGGAGTAACCGAGGTGGGCATGGGGCCCGCCGCTTCCCTTCGGGGCAACGCAGGCCATGACACCGCACAGCCGCTCCGCCCAGTCGCTGGGACGGAACTGTTTGCCGTCGGCGGTGAGGCCGAGAATGAAGAACTCGCTGTCCATATGGGGGGCGCTTTCTGTTGCGTGGTGGAACTTAGGTATTATATCTTATAGAAGACCTAAGCGCTATTTCCCGCGCCCCGCAGCCGCAAAAAAAGCGGCCGCGAGTCCTGCATTTTAGCCCAGCCAGGCCGCGCCGGAGAGCAGCAGCAGGAGCATCATCCACAGCAATAATGCACGCCAGACAAGTCCAACCGTGCTCTGCAGCGCACGCACGCCCGGCTCTTCGCCCGGCATGGTTTCCACTTCCATATCGCTGATGTCGACGGTCGCCGCATCGGCGGTGACGATCTTGGCAGCGTTCTCCATCGGCGTGCCGAGACGCACACCCATGGCGCCGCCGCCGGCGCACAGGATGATGCCGATCGCTTCATCCTTCCAGCGGTGGGCGAAATTGCGCCAGGCATAGATGGCGTCCTCGAAGTTGCCGACCACGGCGAAGGCCACGGCGGTCAGGCGCGCCGGGATGTAATCGATCCAGTAGAACGCCTTGGCGGCGAATTCGCCGAAGGCTTCATTGCGCATGTGCTCGGGTTCGTTCCAGGCGCGCGCCAGGTATTCGGACACGCGGTACAGGATGGCGCCGGTCGGGCCGAGCGGCATCAGGAACCAGAAAAACACGCCAAAGACATTGCGATGCGTCGTGATCAGCGCACGTTCGACGGCAATACGCGAAATTTCCGTAACATCCATGCCCACGGTATCGAGCTTGGTCCATTCGGCCAGCAGGGAGCGGGCGGCGGTCTCATCGCCGGCATTCAGCGCCAGTTGGATGGAGGTGAAGTAGTGGCTGTAGTGGCGGAAGCCAAGCGTCAGGTAAACGATCACCACATTCCAGGCGAAGGCGGCGAGCAGCAGGCCGTAGCTGGCCAGAGCCCAGTAGATCAGGC
The DNA here is from genome assembly GCA_036404755.1 of Pseudoduganella sp. Taxonomy (GTDB): domain Bacteria; phylum Pseudomonadota; class Gammaproteobacteria; order Burkholderiales; family Burkholderiaceae_D; genus Rugamonas. Next base: position 3,615 of record DASWYX010000133.1, on the reverse strand, counting down.
CGGCAGGAACCATCAATGCCGCCATCATCAGGAACCAGCCGATACGTCCATGGCTTGCGTGGCCGGCATTGAACCAGGTCTCCATACGGATTGCCAGGGCCTTGATCTCGGCATAGATCGGATTGTCGGCCCGCAGAGGTTTTAGTTGCTCGATTAGCAATGCACACAGGATGGAGAGAAAAGTCATCTAGGTCCTTTTTGGTAGCAGTTCCGCAATGCCCGCTAGGGTAGCTTAAGCACGCAAGAAATGAAACAGGTTGCGCAGCATGCCCGCAGTTGCTCCCCAGATAAAATAATTCTGGTACGGCATCGCGTAGAAGCTGCGGCGACCACTCGGCAGTTCGGCAGACAGGCGCTGGTGATTTTGCCCATCCATGAGGAAGGATAAGGGCACTTCAAAGATCTCGGCCACTTCAAACGGATCGCGCTTCAGCTCGAACGGCGGCAACACCAGGCCAACGACAGGCGTGACTTCATAGCCGGTGCCCGTAAAGTACAGGGGCAGCGTGCCGATCACTTCGATATGGCGGCGGTCCAGGCCGATTTCCTCTTCCGTTTCGCGCAGGGCGGTATCGATGGCGTCCGCATCGGTTTCCACGGCGCGGCCGCCGGGGAAGGCAACCTGGCCGGCGTGGTCGTTCAGATGGGCCGTGCGCTGGGTCAGCAGCATGGTCAAGCCCTCTTCCCGCAGCACGATGGGCACCAGCACCGACGCGGCCGTGGGGTTGGGTCGGTCGAGGAAGAGCGTTTCATTGCCCTCGGGCGTCCATTCCGGCGGATGGGCGAAGCGCTCGCGCAGCCATGCGGGCGCCAGGCGCTCCAGCATCACCGCCGCCTCGCCGGCAATGGCCTCGACGGGCAGTTGGGTGGGGTCGAAATGGGGACGGGCCAATATATCCTCCTGAAACGAAAAAGGGGCACCGACGGCGCCCCTTCGATCCAATCATTATGACTTGGATTACACTGCCGCAGCAGCAGCTTTGCGGTTCGGCAGTTTTTCCTTGATACGAGCCGACTTGCCCGAACGGTCGCGCAGGTAGTACAGCTTGGCGCGACGTACGTCACCACGACGCTTCACTTCGATGGAAGCGATCAGCGGGGAGTACAGCTGGAAGGTACGCTCAACGCCTTCGCCGGACGAGATCTTGCGAACGATGAAGTTCGAGTTCAGGCCACGGTTGCGGCGGGCGATCACGACGCCTTCGTAAGCCTGGGCGCGCTTGCGGGTGCCTTCGACTACGTTCACGTTCACGACCACGGTGTCGCCAGGAGCGAACTCAGGGATGTTCTTGCCCAGGCGAGCGATTTCTTCTTGCTCGAGTTGTTGAATCAGGTTCATTTTATGACTCCATAAACCATCTTGCCGGCGCCAAGGTTGCCCGGTAGAGGATGGGGTTAAACACGGCAGGCAAAACGCCTGCCACGGTACTACGACGGGTTTACAAACCCGCCAAAAACTTTTCGTCCTTCTTCGAGAGCAGGCCCGCCTCGCGCGCCTTCACCAGCAGGTCGGGACGCTTGCGCGCCGTCGCTTCCAGCATGCGCTCACGGCGCCACTTCTCGATTTCGGCGTGGTTGCCGCCCAGCAGAACCGGGGGCACGCTTTCGCCTTCGTAAATCTCGGGCCGCGTGTAGTGCGGCGAATCCAGCAGGCCGTTGACGAAACTGTCTTCCACGGCGGAAGCGTCGGTGTTCAGCACGCCGGGCAGCTGGCGCACCACGGCATCCATCAGGGCCATGGCAGGCAGCTCGCCGCCGGACAGCACGAAATCGCCGAGGCTGATTTCTTCATCGATGCAGCGGTCCAGCAGGCGCTGGTCCACCGCTTCGTAGCGGCCGCACAGCACGACCAGGCCGGGTTCCTGCTTCAGCTGCATCACGCGCTCGTGCGTCAGCTGCTTGCCTTGCGGCGACATGAACACCACGCGCGGCTCGGGCAGTCCGGAGACCACCTGGCGCTGTTTCGCGGCATTGATCGTCGCTTCCAGCGGCTTGGCCAGCATCACCATGCCGGGACCGCCGCCATAGGGACGGTCATCCACGGTGCGATGATTGTCGGTGGTGAAATCGCGCGGATTCCACAGCGACAGGCCCCACTTCTTCTGCTCGAACGCACGGCGGGTCACGCCGGACTGCGTCAGGGCAGCGAACATTTCAGGGAACAGGGTGATGACGTCGAATTGCATCGCTGCGGTTCCGGATCAGTAATCCAGGCCCCAGTCCACGATGATTTTCTTCGCGTCCTTGTCCACCTTGATAACGTACTGGTCTACAAACGGGATCAGGCGCTCCTGCGCCTTTCCTTCGGCCTCATACTCGACGCGCAGGATGGATTGGGGTCCATTGCTCATCATGTCCGCGACCGTGCCAAGGCTTTCGCCCTGTTGATTCTCTACTGCCAGACCGAGCAGGTCGGCCCAGTAAAACTCGTCTTCCTCGTCCAGCGCCGGGAATTCACTGCGCGGGATGAAGACCGAGGCGCCCTTCAGCGCTTCGGCGGCATTGCGGTCCGCAACACCGGACATCGTGACGACCACGTCGCCACCATGCAGCTTGGCCCGCTTGACGTCGACGTCATGCAGGCTCGGCTTGTCAATCCACCAGGTTTTCGCGTGCAGCAGCGCATCTGCTTCCGCGGAGAAGGGACGCACCCTCACTCCGCCGACAATGCCGTAAGCTCCGAAGACGAAGCCTACCTGCACCAGATCTTCCGGGGCCTTGGCTCCGGATGCTGCTTTATCGCTCAAGCCTTAGGCTGCCTTCTTGGTAGCAACCAGTTTGGCAACAGCTGGGGACAGCTGTGCGCCAACGCCTTGCCAGTAAGCCAGACGGTCTTCAGCAACGCGGAAACCTTCTGCCTGGCCGGTAGCCATCGGGTTGTAGAAGCCGATACGCTCAACGAAGCGGCCGTCGCGACGATTGCGGGAATCGGTTGCAACGATGTTGTAGAAAGGACGCTTCTTGGCGCCACCACGAGCTAAACGAATAACGACCATAATATTTCCAGAAAAATGAGCTGAGTCGGAAAAAGCCGCAAATTATAGCGTGCTTTTCCTCCGACGGAAAGCATTAATAACAATGGGTGAGTGTTGGGGCAATCCGAGATTATCCCCCGATCTGGCCTCGGCGGCAACAGCTTTGTTGCTCTATACTGCACGCTTTCTGTATTTTCGGCCCGGAAATCATGTCTGTTTCGCACAAAAACAAAACCTTCGCCACCCTGCTCGCGGCCGTTGGCGGCGGCCTCGGCCTGCACCGCTTCTACCTGCGCGGCCTGGGCGACAAGTGGGGCTGGCTGCATGTGGCCGCCCTGCCCGTCAGCGGACTGGTGGCGCTCGCCGCGTCCGGCGCCGATCCCTTCTATAAACTGCTGCCGCTGATTATTTCCGTGCTGGTCGGCTTCCTGGAAGCGCTGGTGCTGGGCCTGATGCCGGACGAGAAGTGGGATGCCAGCTTCAATCCCGGCTCAGGCCGGCAATCGGACTCGCGCTGGCCCCTGGCCCTGGTGCTGGTAGCCGCCCTGATGGTCGGCGCCTTCGGCCTGATCGCCTCCATCGCCCGCCTGTTCGACCTGCTCTATACCGGCGGGATCTACGGCTGATTTCCAGCAACGTC